>JAAEQG010000478.1 GCA_024231775.1 bacterium | reverse complement strand
TTGCCGCCGGCGGTCAAGGGGCCGTTCTCGTCAGCGGACTTCGTGTGGTTCATCCGGGTCAAGGACTCCGCCAAGGCGTCCGCCAAGGTGAGCGCCGGCATTGACCGGGTGGCGACCCTGGCGCGCGAGCACAACCAGGCGATGATGCTCGCGGACGTACCCGACCTCGAAGCGGAGGGTTTCCGCAGCATCACCCATCCACTGCTGGCCATGCAGGGTCTTAAGTTCATCGTGGGAGTGACGGACGATCACCTGGTGATCGGCAACTCCGCGGAAGCGATCAACGCCTGCTTGTCCGTCGCCGCGGGGAAATCGCCCAGCATCCGGGAGAACCCGCGGTTCATCGCAGAGGGACTGGTTCCCGAGGGGGCGGTCTACGGAGCGTCGTTCCACGACTTAAGTAATCTCGGGCAGGAGATGGCCTCCGGGTTCTTCATGGCGGGAATGTTCGGGCAGATGATCCCGGAGAATGAGGAGACGCGCCCGCTAAAAGCCATGATCGGCATCCTGGGCCGACTGAGCCCCGTAGTGGGGAAGATCGACTTCTTCAGCTCGTCCGCCACCGTGTGTACCCTGGAGGGGTCCGTCTGGAAGACCCGCCAGGTGATGAACTACAAACCTCTGCCCGCCGCACCGCCATCCCCGCCGACGGCGAAAGCCGCAGCAGGTGGAGCACCCGGCGAGTAATACGCATTCTGGCTAGTTCTCGCGCTTACCCCAGCCGGTTCGACAGACGGTCTGCAACCGGTGTCGCGTGGTGTGGGTGATACGCATCACGTTTCAATCTCGTGATCCACTCGGTTCGTTGGGTGGCATGGGTAAGCTCTGCTTACCCGTGCAGCGCGCCGACGACGCACGGGCAAACAAGTTTGCCCATGCCACCCGCCGCGCGAAGAATGCCCAGCTTGGGATCGTCCCACCGCATCGAGCGATTACCCCCCGCCCTTTGCTGTATGCAAAGGGCGGGGCACCCGCGCACCCGCGTAACGGGGTTGCTCAGGACCTGTCGCCGAGTAAGGTCAGCGCTATGAGCATGGACGAACATCCGCCAGCGCTCGGCCCGCCCGGAGCCGGGCTGCCCTGGACGCAGGCGTTCGTCGGACGACACGTTCTGCTCCCGTTCGTTCGGTGGACGCACTCGTGGGATCGGGCGCGGGAGTTCTTCCTACGCGAGGGGCGCCGGGTGCTGGCGCTCGCCGAACCACTGGATCACGAGAAGATGGCCACCCGGGCGCTGGTGCGCGGGGTGATCGGAATCGAGGACAGCTCGCGGTACTGGTCGGTGGCGTTGGCGGTGGAACACCTGATCATCGTCGGGGACACCATGGCGGAGATCGCCATCTCGCTCAGTCAGGATCGTGAACCGACAGTTGGGGTGGACATCGCCGGGGTCAAACCCCCGGGCAGCCTGCCGGTGGGTGAGGTCGTCTCCAGCTACCGCAAGTTCCTCGCCGATTTCGAGCGCAGGATGGCTGAGGAAGTCGGGGATCGCCGATCGCGGCGGCGGCTGAACCACCCCTGGTTCGGGGAGATCGACGCCCACCAGTGGGCTTGCCTGGCGGCGCTGCACCAGCGCATTCACCGCAAGCAGATCGAAGCGATCGTTAAAGGCCTGAAACGCTGAGCAGCTCCGCCGCGGGTTCGATCGGCGCCGTGCCCGTCATTGGGCGGCGAAGCTCCTGGCTTCTGCGGACCAGTCGGGGGCAGTCTCGATGGCTGATAGAACATCGTCTGCGGAATCCACCACGCTCCACATGGTGCGGTGGCGGGCGTCCATGAAGCGTTCGCTGATTGCATTCTCGAAGAGCTGGATGAGCGGATCGAAGTAACCACAGACGTTGACGAGCACGATGGGTTTGAGATAGATCGCGAGACGTTTGAGGGTGATGACCTCCAACAGCTCCTCCAGCGTGCCACATCCGCCAGGCAAAGCCACCACCGCATCCACGTTCTCGATCAGCAACCGCTTGCGTTCGTGCATGTCCTCGACGACGCGCAGTTCGGTCAGACCGCCGTGGGCCCATTCGAGCTCCTGCATGAACCGCGGGATGATGCCGGTCACCCGACCGCGCTCCGCGAGCGCCGCGTCCGCCACAGCCCCCATAAGGCCGATCGAGCCGCCACCATACACC
>JAAEQG010000477.1 GCA_024231775.1 bacterium | reverse complement strand
CTCCATCAGCGACGGGATAATGCGATCTGTAATCCGCAGCGCGCTGGCCAACAAACGCCGACGGTTCGCCTCCTCCTCGTTGCGTTTGCGGAGCCGATCAACGACCCCCACGATCCGTTGGTCGCGAGAAAGTGAGTCGAAGAGCTGTCGTTCCGACACGAACCGGATACGGCTGACAGCTTCATTCGGAGGCAGTTGCACTTGTTCCATCGCTTAGTTCCCATTCTCTCAGATGCCATCGCATCCACCGCCCGGACCCCGCTCGACCGGCAGAGCTGTGTTGCCGGGATCGGTGCGCGACAGATCACGCCTGCTTTCGGGACAGCGCGATGCGGCGTCGCTGCAGATCGACGTCCAGTACCTTGACGCGGACCACGTCGCCCAGGGAGACCACGTCGCTGGGGGCCTGCACGTACTGGTTGGCAAGTTCTGAGATGTGGATCAGTCCGTCCTGGTGCACGCCCAGGTCTACGAAGGCGCCGAACTTGGTGACATTGGTGATCACTCCCTCCAAGATCATCCCCTGCTGCAAGTCCTCCAGCTCGTTGACGCCCTCGGTGAACTGGGCCACCTTGAACTCGCTTCGCGGATCGCGGCCCGGCTTGGCCAGCTCAGTCAGGATGTCTTCGACCGTCGGCAGGCCGCAAAACTCGTCAACGAAGTCGCGGGCGTCGAGCTTGGCGGCCAGCGTCGCGTTGCCCACCAGTTGGCTGGCGGTGACGCCCAGCTTGGCCGCCATCTTCTCCACCACGTGATAGCTTTCCGGGTGAACGGCCGAGTTGTCCAAGGGCTGCAACCCGCCGCGAATCCGCAGGAACCCCGCAGCCTGCTCGAACGCCGTACGCCCCAGTTTGGGGACGTCCATCAGTCGCTGCCGGCGGTCGAACGGCCCGTGCGCATCTCGAAACTCGACAATCCGCTCTGCCAGCTTGGGGCCGATCCCGGCCACGTGCGCCAGCAGCGGGCTGCTGGCCATGTTGACGTCGACGCCCACCGAGTTGACGCACGACTGCACTTCGCGCTGCAGACCGCGCCGCAGTAGTGTCTGGTTCACGTCGTGCTGGTACTGGCCGACCCCGATTGACTTGGGGTCCATCTTCACCAGCTCGGCCAGCGGGTCCTGGAGTCGGTGAGCGATGCTGATGGCGCCGCGGACCGTGACATCCAGGTCGGGATACTCGCGGGCAGCCAGTTCGCTGGCTGAATAGAT
>JAAEQG010000476.1 GCA_024231775.1 bacterium | reverse complement strand
GCGGTTCCCGCGCCCTGTTCCCGCACGCGGTTCCCGCGCCTGCTCACGGAGGATGGATCGTCAACCGGTCGCCTCGTCGTTCAATCCCACCACCTCGTAGACCTGTACTTGCTCGACGCGCCCCTTGACGGGGGTCCGGGTAGTTTTGCCGATGGTGATGTAGGGGGCGACGCGCTCGTAGGTGGCGCGAGAGATGAGGATGGACGTGCCCAGGTCGCGATTCAGCCCCTCGATGCGGCTGGCGACGTTGGCCGGGTCGCCGATGGGCGTGTACTCGGCGCGGGCTTCGTAGCCGATGCTGCCGACGACGGCGACTCCGGTGTGGATGCCAAAGCCGGTGCGCAGTTCAAAGGAACCCGCGATGCGGCGGATGTCGTTGAATGCTTCCAGCAGCGCGTGCGCTTTTATCGCCGCCTGGACGGCGTGCAGAGCGTGGTCGGGGTCGTCCATCGGCGCGCCAAAGAGCACCAGCACGCCATCGCCGGTGTAGCGGGTGACGGTGCCGCCGTACTCGACGAGCACTTGAACCAGGGTCTCAAAGTAGGCGTTGAGAGTCTGAATCACTTCTTCCGGGGGGGCGCGCTCGCACCAGGCGGTAAAGCCCCGAATGTCGGTAAAGGCGATGGTGATTTCACGCCGCTCTCCACCCAGGCGGATGTCGCCGCTGATGATGCCATCGCGCACGGGACTGCTCACATAGCGCCCAAAGGCGTCCTTGAGACGTTCTTGTTTCGATACTTCTTCCGTCATCTCGTTAAAGCGCACGCCCAGGTCGGCCAGTTCGTCGCTGGTGATGGGGCGCACGCGGCTGCTCAGGTTTCCGGCTGCTACATTGCTCATCACCTGGTTGAGTTCCTGCACCGGTGTCAGGACGCTGCGCACCAGCAACAGCGCCAGGGTCACGGTCACGCCGCTGGCGAACAGCACGACGGTCCCGGTGAGTTGGATGCTGGCGGCGGTGTCGCCGCCCAGTTGCATGGCCTGGTTGTAACCAAAAAGTCCCATCATCACCAGGGGTACCGATATCG
>JAAEQG010000475.1 GCA_024231775.1 bacterium | reverse complement strand
GGCCTGCGAGACGCAGGTCGCTACAATATCAGGCGAAAGGATGCGTAGCAGTTCAGGCGGGCTTCGGAGAGTTCTGTCGCCGAGTGAAGTTCTGTGCGCGTGCACGGTCTCCTTCGCCCCAAAGGGGCGCATCTATGACAGCCCAGGGCAACGCCCTGGGGGGTCGGAGTGCCCGATGCAACGCAAGCCCTGCAAGGGCGAGATAAGGCTGTGCCGCCCCTTCAGGGCTAGTGTCTGTCTCGGGCACGAGAACCCAGGGCGTTGCCCTGGGCTGATCTATGGCGCCCCGTTGGGGCTTCTCGAGGCGTTGGCAACATGGACGCGCGGTGGGCCGCATCAGCCCGCCTGAACTGTCATGGACCCTCGGCGAAGGCGATTCGGTTTGGGGCGCTTGCGGAAGGAGCGGCGTAATGGCGACGGGGCCGGCGGGAACGGTGCGGATCATCTCCGGAGAGTGGCGCTCGCGCAAGTTGGAGGTGCCGCCAGGGGTACGCACGCGACCGATGCTCGACCGGGTGCGGGCGGCGGTCTTTGATACGCTGGGATCATACTACGGGACTCCCGGCCGGCTGCCGCCGTTGGTGGCGGCGGATGTGTTCGCCGGCGGGGGTACGCTGGGCCTGGAGGCGCTGTCGCGTGGCGCCGCGAGCAGCGTCTTCGTCGAAAGCGACACCCGCGCCCTGGAGGTACTGCGGCGTAATCTGGAACAGCTGGGGGTGGGGGTGGCTGGTGCGGTGGAGGCTGGTGATGCCTGGGCTCCGAACCTGGTCGACGTACTCGCGCAATACCGCTGCAGCCTGATTCTGCTGGACCCCCCCTACCGGGCAGCCCGGGAGGACGGCAAGATAGCCGGGTTCCTTCGGCAATTGTCCGCGCTGGCGGACGCGGTGGAGAACGTCCTCCTGGTGCTGCACCATCCCGCCAAGGTCTCGTACACAGCGGACGATCTGGGTACGTGGGACATTCACGCGGTCCGGCGTTACGGTACCACCGGGATCACTTTCCTGGAGAGCAACGTAACCTGCTCTCCGGACGCCCCCGACGCGGAGCCTGGTTGATGAACGCGGCGCTGGCTCGACACGTGGCCCACAAGATCGTGGGGATCCTCCAGGACAGCGGGCACACCGCACTGCTGGCGGGAGGTTGCGTGCGTGATTCGCTGCTGGGGCGCACGCCGAAGGACTACGACGTGGTCACCGACGCCTCTCCGGAGGAGGTCTGCGCCTTGTTTCGTCGCACGGAGCAGGTCGGCGCCCAGTTCGGGGTGGTGATCGTGCGCATGCGCGGGTGCATGATCGAGGTAGCGACGTTTCGCACGGATGGGGACTACGCCGACGGGCGGCATCCCGATTCGGTGCGTTTCGCCACCGCCGAAGAGGACGCTCGCCGGCGGGATTTCACGATTAATGGGATGTTCATGAACCCCGTCGATGGGCGCGTGATTGACCTGGTCGGTGGTCAGGCGGACCTGGGCGACGGGCTGGTGCGGGCGATAGGCGATCCCCGCCAGCGGTTTGCGGAGGACCATCTGCGGTTGTTGCGGGCGGTACGCTTTGCCGCTGCTCTCGACTTCGAGATTGAACCCGCCACGCTGGCGGCGATCTGCGAACATGCGGGGCGGATCGTGGAGATCAGCGCCGAACGCATCCAGCAGGAACTCGAACGCATCCTCTCCAGCCCCAACCCGTCGCGCGGATGGCGACTGCTGGTTGACTCCGGGTTGGCTGACTTCGTGTTCGGCGATGAGCGTTGGACGGCGGTCGAATCCAAGGAGGTCGCCGCTCGCCTGGCGGTCCTTCCGAACGAGGCCGGGTTTTCGTTGGCCCTTGCAGTGGTTCTTCGCCTCTGCACCCCGCAGACTGCGGCGAAGGTGTGTCGCCGACTTCGGTGCAGCAATCAGGTCGAGAGCAGCGTGGCCTGGTTTCTGCGGAACCTCGAACCGTTGTTGCGACCCGCAGAGCTAGAGCTGGCGGACGTCAAGCTGCTGATGGCCGACGCACGCTTCGACGACCTTGCCAATCTGCTGTATGCGGAGTGTGTCGGGTGCGGCGGACCGACGGAACCGCATGATCGGCTGATGGGTCGCGCTGCCGAGATCCCCGCGGATCTGGTGGCGCCCGAACCGCTGCTGACCGGGAACGATCTCGCCGCGTTGAACGTGCCACCAGGCCCGGTCTATAAGCACGTGCTCGACGCGGTTTACCGGGCGCAGTTGAATGAACAACTGTCCGACCACGAATCTGCGTTGGGTTTGGCCCGGGGGTTGTTGGCGGGCGGCGGTGGACAGCGCCCATGAGCCGTGCTATCCGCCCATTGCTCTGACCGTATCGTGAACATCGCCCAGTCCACTCACCCGCAAACCGAAGCTCTCGCCGATCTTGACCGCCTGACCGCTGCCGATCCTCTGGTTGTTGACCAACAGCTCCAGGTCGGCATCTGCTGAGCGCTCGAATTCAATGATCGACCCACAGGTGAGCGAGACCACCTCGGAAACCGGCATGTGCCGCTCGCACAGGGTGACGATAACCGGAACCCGCATGTCCAGGATGCGCCGGATGTCTTCAGGCAGGCGGTCCAGGTTGATCGGCTTGCGCTCTGGGCGCGTACCCTCCGCTCCGCCGCCGGACGCATCGGCTTCGGCGACCAGCTCATCCGCAGAGGTGAGCATGGAGTCAATCTCGGATTGGCTGAGACTCATTGGGCAACGCCGATGCTACAGGATCAGCCTCCCGGTGGACTTCCACACCGGGTGCATATCGTCATCGGCGATATCGACGGACGTGTGCGACAACTTGAGGACTAGTCAAACCGCCGGACCAGCAGGCTGGCGTTGTGTCCGCCAAAGCCAAAAGAGTTGCTCATGGCCGTGGTGATCTTGCGGTCTCGTGGTGTGTTGGGCACATAGTCCAGATCACACCCTTCGCCCGGATTGTCCAGATTCAGGGTGGGCGGAGCCACGCCGTTGCGAATGGCCTGGATGGCGGCGATCAACTCGACCCCTCCACTGGCTCCCAACAGATGTCCGACGCAGCTCTTGGTACTGCTGACGCAGAGTTTGTGGGCGTGGTCTCCGAAGGTATTCTTGATCGCCATGGTCTCGGCGACGTCCCCCAGCGGCGTTGATGTACCGTGGGCGTTGATATAGTCAATGGAGGTCGGATCGATCTTCGCGAACGCCAAGGCACGTTCCATCGCGTCGCTGGCGCCTTCGCCGGATTCACTCGGTTGAGTAATGTGCGAAGCATCCGAGGAGGCTCCGAATCCGGCGAGCTCGCACAGAATGTCCGCCCCACGCCGGCGAGCGTGCTCCAGCTCTTCGAGGATCAGAACGCCCGCACCCTCGCCCATCACGAACCCGTCGCGGTCGCGGTCAAACGGTCGCGACGCCCGCTCGGGTTCGTCATTACGCGTGCTCAGGGCTTTCATCGACGCGAAGGCTGACATGCCCAGCTTGGTCAGCGCCGCCTCGGATCCGCCGGCGAACATGACATCCGTCTCGCCACGGCGGATGGAGTGAAACGCGTCGCCCATGGCGTGAGCCGCGGAAGCGCAGGCCGTCGCCACCGAACTGGTCAGGCCCTTGATTCCATACTCGATCGATAGCCAGGCCGAAGCGGCGTTGAGCATCAAACGCGGAATCGTAAACGGCGAAACCTTGCTCGGACCACGCTCCAAGAGGCGATTGTGTTGGCTCTCCATCTCGAAGATGCCCCCGATCCCCGAACCCAGGACCACCCCCACGCGGGTGAGATCCATGGTCGAGAAATCGAGACCGCTACGGCGAACCGCCTCCTGGGACGCCGCCAGGGCGAACTGGGTGGAACGATCCAGCTTGTTGGTCTTGCGCCGGTCGATGTACTGTACCGCCTGGAAAGCCTTACACTGTCCACCGATGAGCACGCTAAACCCGCTGGTGTCAAAAGCGGTGAGGATACCCACCCCGCTCTTGCCCGTAAGCAAAGCATCCCAGAATGTGTCCACCGTTTCGCCAACGGAGGTGATAAGACCCATCCCCGTGACGACGACGCGCCGTTCGGACATGTTCAATCCCCGCGTTTCAGCCTAGCCTTGGCTGTCCATGTGTTTCTGAATGAACGAAACAGCAGCCCCAACGGTTTGAATCTTCTCCGCCTCTTCGTCGGGAATGTTCATGTCGAACTCGTCCTCGAGTTCCATGACCAGTTCCACGGTATCCAACGAATCGGCGTTGAGGTCGTTGATGAACGAGGTTTCCAGGCTGATCTCCGCCTTGTCCACGCCCATCTGCTCGCTGACGATGCTGACGACTTTCTCTTCGATTTCCTGTACAGTGGGCACCTGTCGGTCCTCCTGCTACAACCTTCGCTTAACCAACTCCCCTGGAAGACGGCGGCAATATAGCCATCCTGGGCTCGGCGTGCAACCTGCCGAGGACTTCCTCCCGGCCGACGATCGATTCGTGCGATCCTCAACCACCTGCCGGCGGTCCTGAACACCCTGGACGCCCACGGCCAACGCCTCCGAAGCGTCGTTCCGATCCACGCCCGGCCACAGTCTTACAGAAAACCGTGCTAGGTCAACAGCCCTCCATCGACCGTAAGCACTTGACCCGTGATGTAGGCTCCGCCGGGGCCGCACAGGAAGGCGATGGCTTCGGCGATATCCTCCGGCTGGCCGAAGCGGCGCAGCGGAATCATCGCCTTGTAGCTATCTTTGACCTGGTCGGGAAGGCGATCGGTCATGTCCGTCTCGATGAAACCGGGGGCGACCACGTTGCAGGTGATCCCCCGTTTGCCCAGTTCCTTGGCAACGGACTTGCTGAATCCCACAATCCCCGCCTTGCTCGCGGCGTAGTTCGCCTGGCCGGCGTTGCCGGACAAGCCGGATACACTGGAGATATTGACGATCCGCCCCCGCCGGGCCCGAACCATGTGCCGCGAAACCGCCCGCGTCGTCCAGAAGACCGACTTTAGGTTCGCGGTGAGCACCTGGTCGAAATCGTCGTCCTCCATGCTCATCAACAGGCCGTCCCGGGTAATCCCGGCGTTGTTCACCAGAATGTCGATCCGGCCCAACCGCTCGGTGACATCCTCGATGCCGCCGTCGATCGCCGCCCGATCGGTCACGTCAATGACCGCGGTCTCCAGCGTGCCCGCCACTTCCTGACGCTTGGCCTCCGCAGCCAGCTCCGCCAGCTTATCCGCACTCCGCGCCCACGCCACCACCGAGGCTCCGGCTTGGGCCAAGCGTAACGCCGCCGACCAACCGATGCCGCGGCTCCCTCCGGTCACGATCGCAACTTGATCGCCTAGCATGACGAAAGCCTCTCTGCAGAATCCTTAGAGCATCCCGGAACACCGAGCCGCGGACGTCGCCGTACTCGGATAACTCGCAATCAGGTCGACGTCTCGAGGGTCACCGCCTCGAGATGGTCGGCTTTGCTCACGTTCACCGTGGGCACCTTGCGATTGATCTTCCTCATCAGACCGGTCAATACCCGCCCCGGCCCTATTTCGACAAACTCCTCCACGCCCTCGCCAATCAAGCGCTCGATCGACGCCTGCCACCGAACCGGCTTGACTACCTGGTCCTGGAGTAACCGGCGGATCGAGCCCGGATCGGTGTGGGGTGCGGCGGTAACGTTGGAGACCACCGGAACCTGGGGCACCTTAAACTCGGTCTCGCCCAGGGCCACCCCGAGCTGATCGGCTGCCGGCTGCATGATCGCCGAATGAAACGCACCGGAAACCGGCAAGGCCACGCCGCGACATCCGAACTCGCCAGCCAGCTCGACGGCTCGCTCACACGCCCCCTTGGCCCCGGAGATAACAATCTGACCGGGGCAATTGAAGTTGGCCGGGGCGAGCACCTCTTGCTCAGCCGCCCGCGCACACAACTCGACGGCGGATTCTTCGGTCGCGCCGATGAGCGATACCATCCCGCTGGGGACTGCCGCGGCAGCCTCCTGCATCAGGCGCCCGCGCCGGTGGACCAGACGGAGGGCGTCCTCAAACGCCACGGCGCCGGTCACGGTCAGGGCGGTGTACTCACCCAGGCTTAGACCAGCGGCCGCGGAAAACCGCCCCAGATCCACCCCGCGTTCGAGGAGGGCCTCCCAGATGGCCATGCCCGTCAGGAAGATGGCCGGCTGCTGAATGTCGGTACGCTCCAGACTCTCCGCCGGTCCGTCGAAGCAGGACCCTCGGATGTCGAAGTCGAGAACTTCGTTGGCCCGGGCAAACAGCTTGGCGGCGCGCTCACTGCGCTCCGCGAGGTCGCGGCCCATTCCCACGCTCTGGGCGCCCTGCCCAGGAAAAATGACCGCTGCCTTGCCCATTAATGTTCCCTCTGTGTCCGACCTAACTGTGCACTGCTCGGGTAGCGCGACGCGGACTACAAGCGAATGATCGTCGCGCCCCAGGTCATCCCGCTGCCCACGGCCAGAAACATCACCAGATCACCCTCAGTCAAACGCCCGGACCGGCGGGCTTCGTCCAGGCCCAGCCCGATCGACGCGGCTGAGGTGTTTCCGAAGCGATCAACATTGACCACTATCTTCTCGCGGGGCAGGCCAAGGCGTCTGCGGCAGGATTCGATGATCCGCATGTTACTCTGATGCGGAATAATCAGCTTGAGGTCGTCCGCCTTGAAGCCCGAATGCTCCAGGGCCAGGTCGATCGAAGTCTGCATACGGCTCACCGCGAACTTGAACAGCTCGCGTCCGCGCATCTTCATGAAGTGCAGCTTCTCGTTGATCGTTTTCTGGGAGGCGGGCTCTGCCCCGCCGCCACCGGGGATCCAGACCAGCTTCGCCCGGCTCCCGTCACAGCCCAACTCGTTGTACAGAATCCCGCGCTCCGGGTCCGTCGTCTGAGTGTAGATCACCGCACCCGCGCCGTCGCCGAAAAGTATCGCGGTGTTGCGATCCTCGTAATCGGTGATCCGCGTGAGCGTCTCCACCCCCACCACCAGGACGTTCTTGCAGACGCCTGATTGGATCAGCGTCCCCGCCATAACCGTGCCGTATACCAGCCCGCTGCACGCGGCGCGCAAGTCCCACGCCGGGATTCCGTTGATCCCCAGCAGGTCCTGCATCACACACGCAGCCGCGGGAAGCGGCTGATCCGAGGTCACCGAGCACACGATGATGTGGTCGAGCTCCTCCGCGGACATTCCCGCATCCTCGAGGGCCCGTTCCGTCGCGATCTTCCCCATCGTCGCCACAGTCTCGTCCGGCGCCGCCCGGTGCCGCGTCTGGATGCCCGTGCGCGGAACGATCCACTCCGGGGTGGTGTCCAGGTACGAAGCAAAGAACTCGTTGTCGAGCACTTCGCTGGGCACGTACGCGCCCGTGCCGGCGATGGTGGCTCCCAACCGCTGTGTCATGAAAAGGAATCCTGCTTAAGATTCGCCCAGGCGCTCGGCGATCAGCTTTCTGTAGTTGTTCTTGACGAACGTGGCGGCGACCCGGACGGCACTGCGGATGGCCCGCTCTTTGCTTCGCCCGTGGCAGATGATGCAAACGCCATCAACCCCCAGCAGCGGCGCCCCGCCGTACTCGCTGTAGTCGTGACGCGCCCAGACGCGGTCCAACGCCCCGCTGAACTTCGCCTTGATGGCGGGGTCCTCGTCTTCAAACTCGTGGGCGATGGTGGCGAACAGCCCCTCCGCCAACCCCTCGACAAACTTCAATACAATGTTGCCGACAAAACCGTCGCAGACGGCGACGTCGCATTTGTCATGGAAGAGATCACGACCCTCGACGTTCCCCACGAAGTCGATGGCTTCGTCGGCGGCCAGCAACTCGTGAGTCTGCTTGACCAGGCCGGTCCCTTTGCGACTTTCCTCCCCCACCGAAACCAGAGCGACGCGCGGACACTCGGTCCCCAACACGATGCGCGAGTATAACGCCGCCATTACTCCGTATTGATACAGGTGCTGCGGTTTGGCCTGGATGTTCGCTCCAACGTCACAGAGCACGAACGGACGGTGAAACGAAGGGATGGCCACCGCAATGCCCGGGCGGGATACGCAAGGCAACGGTCGCATCTTGAGTTGAGCAGCGGCGGCACACGCTCCGGTGTTCCCGGCGCTGATCACCGCGTCAACCTCACCCTTGACCGCCAGCGCAACCATCCGCAGCAAAGAGGAG
This sequence comes from bacterium, assembly GCA_024231775.1. GTDB lineage: Bacteria > Planctomycetota > Phycisphaerae > UBA1845 > UBA1845 > JAAEQG01. The sequence goes on along the minus strand of JAAEQG010000475.1, from coordinate 1,014 downwards.
TCCTTCTTGCCGCGCAACGCCTCCACCGGCGACTCGCCCATGCCCACCGCCTGAGACGCGTGAACGACATGGAGACGATCCGCATGCTCCGGGGCCAGCTTCTTCAGCTCGCTGCCGATCCGATTCTCGTCGCCAACCAGGAATATCTCGTACTCCGGGCTGTCGTCCAGGGCCTGTACGGCCCCGCCGATAATCGATCCGGGCGCGTGATCGCCCCCCATCGCATCGACGGCGATTCGATACGCCATGGGCCTTCCTTAGCCTTCCTCGCCGGGAAGCGCGAGCATCAGCTTGCCGCTGACATAACCACAACTTGAACACGCCCCGTGCGGAAGCTTCGCCTTGCTGCACTTCGGGCAAGCCGTCAGGTTCGCCGGTGTGCGAGCCAGGTGAGATCGACGCTGGCGCTTCTTGCATTTCGAGGTCTTCTTGACCGGTACCACGCTAAACCTCCCCAGAGCAGATGGTTACAACTCCCCCTGCGACGCCGCCATGGTCCAACGAAGGACCCAAGCCCCGCCGGTTGCACCCAAACCTCGACACGATAGATGCCCGTGGCCCCCCTGTCAAGCGCGGCATGGCTTCATTTCGCCCCTTCAGGGCTTGCGTTGCTCCGGGCAATCCCGCCCCAGGGCGCTGCCCTGGGCTGTCATAAACCGCCCTTTCAGGGCGAAGAGGACCATCCACGCGCAGAGACAATCGCCCGGAGACAGAACGCTCGGAAGCCCGCCTAAACTGTCACGCACCGGACGCTCGCTACCAAGCTCACTGCCGCCGCCTACCCCTCAGGATGCCCTCCTCCCGCTCACCTGCTTGCATCATGCCAGTACTGGGATCACCGGTCCGACCTGCTTGACCGGCCTTGTAGCGATGCTAGTTATTAAGTGCCGATTGGGCCATTGAGAATGGAGGATGAGATGTATGCTCCCCTCCCTTCCAGGGAGGGGTTGGGGGAGGGTCAAGAGGCGCCAAACCCGCCCCCTCACCCTGCCCTCTCCCCCAGGGGAGAGGGGT
>JAAEQG010000474.1 GCA_024231775.1 bacterium | reverse complement strand
TCGCTTCAGCACATGAAGCAGTTTGCTCCGGTGGTTTTCGATGCGACCCACAGTTGCCAATTGCCCGGCGGTCTGGGCGATCAGTCCGGGGGTAATCGTGATTCGGTGGGGTTGCTGGCGCGTGCCGCCGTCGCCGCCGGGGCCGACGCGTTATTCATGGAAGTCCACGACGATCCCGATCAGGCCAAGAGTGACGCGGCTACGCAGTACCCACTGGATCAGTTCGAGGTCTTGCTGGCTACCTGTCTGCGGTTGGCTGAGATTGTGCGGCGGTGATCCTCATTTCAGCTCCCAAGTCCGATACCAATGCGGTGAAGTGGTTGCGGTCGCAAGGGGTGACCTTCGACGTTTTGGAGTATGCGTTCGCGAAGGTGGGGGCTACGCACGCTGCGGCGGCGGTTGGCCGTTCGCTGGAAGCAGTCTGCAAGACCCTGATCGTCAAGTCGGACGGGAAGACCTTTTACGTGGCGATTGTTCCGGGCGACCAGCGGTTCGATGGGCGCAAGATGGCGGTTGCGGTTGGTGGGCGAAGGGCTGACCTGGCGGAGACCGCCGAAGCCGAGAAGATCACCGGGTATCAGGTGGGGGGTATCTCACCGTTCGCGATGCGTCGTCGGCTTCCGGTGTTCATCGAGGAATCGCTCCTGGTGCTTGACCGGATCGTGGTCAACGGGGGGCGTCGGGGTGTGCTGGTGGAGTTGGCTACGCAGGAGCTGTGTCGTCTGCTGGCAGCTGAGCCTGCGGACATCTGTGGTTGATGGTCACCGGCTCACCTTACCGACAGGGTCTGATTGCGCAGGACGAGGTCGTGGTAGATCTGCACTGCGGTCTCACACATGGCGCTGACGGAGTGGTTCTGCTTGACGTGTCCGACTGCCTGGCTGGCTAGTTTGCGGGCGAACGGATGGTCGTTGAGCAGGCGTTCGATGGCCGTCGCCAGGGTATCAGCTTGCCCGTCCGGGCAGATCAAGCCGGTGTGTTCATGCACATAGGCGTCGGACGCTCCGCCCTCGATGGTGATCACCGCCATGCCCGATCCCATCGCCTGCAAGGTGCGGACCGATAGGGCGTCTTCCGGTGCCGGTCGAACGAAGATGTCCGCTCCGGCCATGATCTGTTTGGCATCACCGCTGGGTTCCGAGAAGGTGACCACCGCTGCCAGGTCCAGGGTTCGGGCCCGCTTGCGCAAGGCCGGCTCCATAGGGCCGGATCCGGTGAAGAACGCCATGAACTCGTGGCCTTGGTTTCGCAGGCTTGCGAGGGCTTCCAACAGGCGGTCTACCCCGTTGACGCGGATCAACTGGCTGGTGCAGAGAATGGTGGGGACGCGCTCGGGATGAGTGAAGCAGGTTGGTCCGTCGCCGGTCAGGATGCCCGGGCGAGCTATCCTGGCGGTTGAGGGATTGATGGTTCCGGGATCGAGAATGGCGTCGAGGATCGGTTTGCTTCCGGCGATTATCTGATCCACTTCGACCTGGCTGGTGCGGGCCAGGCGGTCCGCATCGTCCATGCTCAATGCGTGGAGGATCAAGTGGGCGTTGAAGTGGCGTGCGACTGCGGCGGCCATCTCGTATGAGCGTGCGGAGAACCCATGGACGATGTTGGGGGTGCGCGCGTCCAGGGCGTGAAGCAGGGTGGCCAGGCGATTGCGGTACAGCGGCCAGCGTGGTTCTTTGCACAGTATGTGCTGCACCGACCCCAGCACGAGCGACTTGGCTTCTGGAGATGACGTGACCAGCCGAACCTGGGCGGCTACATCGAGCAGACCGACACACAGATAGCGGAGCACCGCCCGAAACCGTAGCAGCGAACGCGGGTCCACGCAGAGTGCGAGGTCCACCTTTGGCGCCGCCGGGGCGGACATATCTTCGTCGGGTGCGGACGTCATATCTCAAACATCGGTACGCCAGGACGATTCCATCAGCGGATAAGCCCGGAGGACCCCGGGCTGGTTTGCCAATGGGGTGCTCACCGCCTATTCTACCCGAGCTTCAACCTGCAGGACAGCATGCGCCGGGGGCGGGAACGTGCGATTCATTCGGGGACAAGATTTCGATGGTCTGGCTTTGCCAGCCTGTGTGCTGACGATCGGTAATTTTGACGGGGTGCATCGTGGGCACCGGCAGATTCTCGCGCAGGCGGGCCTCTTCGCCACCGATCGTGAGATCCCCGTGGCGGTGCTCACCTTTGAACCTCACCCGCTGAGCGTGGTCGGGCTGCGCCGGTCGCCTCCGCGGCTGACGGTCTCCGCGGAGAAGGTTCAGCAGTTGGCCCGGGCTGGGGCGGACATTGTCGTGGAGGCGGACAGCACGCCGGCGTTGTTGGGGCTTACCCCGGAGGAGTTCGTCGATCGCATTCTGGTACCTCGATTACACCCCACCCACATTGTGGAGGGAGCTTCCTTTGGTTTCGGGCGCGGTCGCCAGGGGACGCCTGAGCTGCTCGGCGAACTAGGAGCCAACCGTGGTTTCGAGGTTTTCGTCGTCGAGCCGGTGCGTCTGCAGGTCGAGCACGACGAAACCGTGCTGGTGTCCAGCTCGTTGATCCGCAAGCTGCTCCACCAAGGGCGCGTGCATCGCGCAGAGCTCTGTCTGGGTCGTCCGTACACCCTGGTAGGTACGGTGACCACCGGATCCCAGCGGGGGGCTCATTTGGGTTTTCCCACCGCGAATGTTGATGTTCCCGACCAACTGGTTCCCGGCGAAGGCGTTTACGCTGGCGAAGCCCGCCTGGGCGACCGAGTGTTGGCGGCGGCGATCAGCATCGGGGCTGCGCCCACTTTCGAGGGGACGGATCTGCAGGTGGAGGCGCATCTGCTGGATTTTGACGAAGACGTCTACGGTGAATCGATCCGGCTGGATTTTCACCGGCCGCTGCGCGCCCAACAGAAGTTCAGTTCCAAGGAAGATCTGATTCGCCAGGTTGCTCGAGATGTCGAGCAGGTTCGGCGGATTCACACCGAACGTACCGGCGTCGTGCGCCAGAACGGAACCCACGCGTGACCCCGATCCCACCCGCTCAGTTTCAACAGGCTGCTACCGCGGTTCAATCCTGGCGTCGTCCGCTGGTGCTGACGCACACGCGTCCGGACGGTGATGCGCTGGGGGCGGTACTGGCGATGCGCTCGATCCTGCGTTCGCTGGGTTCGTCCCCCTTGGTCGTACTGTTTGATCCCGCGCCCGCGGCGTTTGGTTTCATGGTGGAGCCCGATCCCCTTGCGGTGTTCGGCCGCGACGTTCATGCGGACGACCTTGCTTCGGTGGACGGAGTGTTGATTCTGGATACGTGTGCGTTCGCGCAGCTTACTCCGCTGGCGGAGTGGTTGCGTAGTGCGTCTGTTCCGGTGATCGCCGTGGACCATCACGTTACCCGCGACGTACCCGGGGACATGCACCTGATCGACTCCACCGCCGCGGCGGCGACTCTGGTCGTCTACGATTGGGCTCGGGCCCAGGGGTGGCTGCTGGACGCTGCGGCGTTGACCGCGCTGTTTGTCGGTCTGGCGATGGACACGGGGTGGTTTGCCTTCAGCAACACCGACCCCCGGGCCCTCGAAGCCGCCGCATCCCTGGTGCGCCAGGGAGTCGATGCCCACGATCTTTACGTGCGCGTGTATCAGGGGGATTCAGCAGCGAAGGTCCGGATGCTGGGTGCAGCTCTGGAGACGCTGGAGCTGCATCAGGACGGACGGATTGCGATAATGCAGCTTGATCGACCTGCGTTTGAGCGTTGCGGCGCCGAACCCGGTGACACTGAGGGCATCGTCAACGAGCCCCTGCGGATATCATCGGTGGACGTATCGCTGCTGTTGGTGGAGGGCGTAGACGGGCCGGTGCGGGTCAGTTTCCGGAGCAAGCGCCACGCTGACGTTGCGACCTTGGCGGCGGAGTTCGGCGGGGGAGGACACCGCAGTGCCGCCGGTGCGCGCATCGCCGGAGCGCTGGCCGAGGTGAAGAATCGGGTGCTCGCGCGGACTCTCTCGACATAGCCCCATACCTCCCGGTGTGCCGACTATCTGGTGCAGTTCGTCCGTCGGCGATAGGATGCCGGTTTACTGACCATCATCTTTTCATGGGGGATTGACCATGCCATCCACCGAAGAGAATCTCCGAGAAGCGTTTGCCGGCGAGAGCCAGGCCAGCCGCAAGTACATCGCCTTCGCCAAGCAGGCGGAGAAGGATGGGCTGCCCAATGTTGCCCGCTTGTTCCGCACCACTGCGGACGCCGAGCGCATTCATGCTGAAGGGCATCTGGCTGCTCTGGGCGAGATCGGCTCCACGGCGGAGAACCTGCAGGCGGCGATCGACGGTGAGACCTACGAGTACACTAAGATGTACCCGCCCATGCTTAAGCAGGCGGAAGCGGATGGACACAAAGCCAAACGCATGTTCGCCTTCGCCGTGGAAGCGGAAGCGGTTCACGCCAAGCTATATGGACTGGCCCTCGAAGCGGCGCGCAGCGGGAAGGACCTGAGCGAGACGCGGTTCTATCTCTGCCCGGTTTGCGGCCACATCGAGTTTGGTAAGCCGTCTGCAGCTTGCCCCGTTTGCGAGCTCAAGGCGGACAAGTACGTCGAGATAGACTAGAGCCTATCCCATTACTCCCCTCCCGGCAGGGAGGAGCAGAGGAGGGTTGGATTCTTTGACGGCTACGCCCCTCTCCCAACCTCTCCCCACTGGGGAGAGGGGTTTTGGGATAGCCTCTAGTCGAGGACCTTTGGGACTAATCGCGCCAGGGCTTGGGGCTGCCCGGCGCCGTCGAAACGGAGCGTAGCTATGAACCAGTTTCTTCCCGGTCGCCGCGGGTGGGGCTTCACCCTCGGTCTGTGCGCCGCGAGTGTTCTCTTGTCTCTGTCGTCGGTTCACGCCGCGGAACTCGCCGACATCATGCCCCCAGAGACGGTTCTATATCTGGAGTGGTCCGGGGCGGATGACGTTCGCCAAGCCCACGCGGATACCGCGATGGGGAAGCTGTTGGCGGAGCCGGAGATGCAGCGCTTCGCTACCGAGCTGCGCCGCGGAATCGATCGCCTGATGATCCCAGGCAAGGGCGGTGCGGAGCTGCAGCAGATCGCGATGGGTCTCCAGATCGGCAGGCCTATCCTCCAGCACTTGTGGCATCATCGTCTGGCGTTGAGTCTGGTCGGTGCCGAGTCGACCGACCTGGGCCCGAGCTTCACGGCGGTACTGGCGATCGAGCTTGGCGATGACGGGAACGGTCTTGTCACCGCCATCCAGGGTTTGGTCAACATGGTCACCATGCAGACCCCTAAGCAGACCGAGACGGTCGAAGCGTACACCTTTCAGCGCATTGATCTCCCGTTTCTTCCGCCGATTCGCTATGGGAAAGTCGATGACGTGTTCCTGGTGACCCTGGGAGCGGACGTTCACCTCAAAGTCCTCTCGATCAAGCAAGGTACCGCCCCCAGTCTGGCTACCAACGCGGGATTCAAGGCGGCGCGGAACAAGCTCGGTACCCGGGCGGACAATACCGCCCTGACCCTGCACCTCGATCTGGAATACGCCCGCGAGCAAGCCAAGCCATTCCTTCTGGGGCACACCGGCAGCGAGGAGTTTCCCCCGCCGCTCGGGGCGATTCTCGAAGAACTGGGCGTCAACCGCATCACCACCCTCACGTATGTCAGCCAATTCGCCCAGGGCGGTTTCCGCAACGCCACCTTCATCGCCGCGTCCGGCGAAGCCAAGGGGGTGCTCACACTTCTTGACGCCAAACCGCTCACCGACGAGGACCTGTATGCGATTCCTGCCGATGCTCCTTTCTTCAGCGTGGGTAATCTGGAGCTGGCTAGGGCGTACGACAAGGTTGTGCGCATTGCCGGCGTCTTTGCTCCGGAGCGCGTCACCCAGTTTCACGAGCTCTTTGAACAGTACACCGAGCTGAAGCTGCGCGAAGACGTAATCGCCCGGTTCGACGACGGATGGGCCTTGTTTGACAGCCCCAGTAGGGGAGGGTTGTGGTTCACCGGGTTTACCCTGGTGATCGAAGCTACGGACGCCGAGGCGTTCATGAACATGCTTGCGCGGATCGTTGAGCTGGTCCGCCAAGAGGTGGGCGAGGAGAAGCTGCTCCTCAAGACCTGGAAGACGGAGACGCACACGGTGCACTATGCTTCCATCCCCATCGGGCCGGTGCCGGTGGCTCCGGCGTGGGGAGCCCATGGGAACCGGGTGGTGGTTGCGCTGTATCCGCAGATGGTCGCCCAGACGCTCGAGCAGATGGCGTCGCCCGATGTGGCTAAACGGTGCATTCTGGCCAACCGCGACTTCGCCGCAGGTCGCCAGCGCCTTCCCGCAGAGCTTTGGTCGGTGAGCTACGTGGATACGAAGGCTGGGGCGGAGGATTTGTACAAGCTCTTTCTCCCCGCAGCGACCGCAGGTTTCTCCGCGGCGACCGCTTACGGGGTGCCCCTGGATGTGACCACCATACCTACGCAGGACGTGATGACGCGGCACCTGTTTGGTGACGTTCGTGGGGCTGCACGGGACGAAGACGGTATTTTGATGGTGTCGCACGGTCCGCTTCCGCTGCCCATTCCTTCTCTGGGATCCGGGGGGGGCGGGGTGGCAACCTCAGCCGTGCTGGTCTCGATCCTGCTGCCCAGTCTTTCGCGGGCTCGGGAGCTCTCCAAACGTCTGGTCAGCGCGAGCAATCTCTCCGCCATCGGTCAGGCTTGTCAACTCCACGGATTCGAGCACCAGGAGAAGTTCCCGCCCGATCTGCAGACCTTGGTCGGCGAGGGCCATCTCTTGCCGAAGCAGCTCGTATCTCCGCTCGACCCGAGCGAAGCAGATTGCTCGTATGTCTACATCGCCGGGCAGACCATGAAGTCTGCCCCCAACAACGTTCTTGCCTATGAGCCCGATTATGACGGAATGGGCGGTAACGTGTTGTTCGTCGACGGCCACACTGAGTGGGTCAGACCGCCACGTCACCAGCAGGTCATCGAGGAGACCCATAAGCGTATTCAGCAGAAGCAGGAGCAGAGCAAGTAAGGAATAGAAAGTTGAAAAAGGAGAAACAAGACGGAGCGGCGGTGCTTCCTCTTGATTCTTAGCTTCCAGTTTTCGATTTCGAACTGGCCGTGAGCGGCGCCAATGAAACCCACAACGTATGAATCGCCCTTGGTTTCCCGCTATGCATCCGTACGGATGTCCGAGTTGTTCGGCGCCCAGCGGCGCATCCTCACTTGGCGGCGGTTGTGGTTGGCGCTGGCCCGTGGACAGCGTGAACTCGGGCTTAAGATCAGCGCACGGGCCATCACCGAGCTGGAGCGCGGTCTGGAGCGGATCGACTTCACTGCTGCGGCGGGCTATGAGCGTCAATTTCGGCATGACGTGGTCGCACATATTCACGCTTACGCTGACGTTGCTCCGGCTGCTCGGGCCATCATTCATCAGGGGGCAACCAGTGCCTACGTCGTGGATAATGCCGATCTGGTCATCATGCGCGACGCCCTGATCCTGGTTCGCGATTGGCTAGCCAACGTCATCGACGCTCTGGGCCGCTTCGCCATGAAGCATCGCGCCAGGCCGACGCTGGGTTTTACGCACTATCAGCCGGCGCAGCTTACCACGGTTGGAAAGCGCGCGTCGTTGTGGTGCTATGACTTTGTACGCGATATCGAGGAGATCGAAACACGCTTAGGGCGGCTGCGATTCCGCGGCGTCAAAGGCACGACGGGAACACAAGATACCTTCCTCAAGCTGTTCAAGGGTGACCATGACAAGGTCGAGCGCTTGGAGCGATTGGTGGCGAAGTCGCTGGGCTTTGCGGAGGTCGAGCCGGTCACCGGCCAGACGTACTCGCGGAAGGTGGATGCGCAGGCGGCGGCGGCCTTGGCTGGGGTGGCTTGCAGTGTGTCCAAGTTCTCCGGCGACGTCCGCCTGCTGGCCAACCTGAAGGAGATCGAGGAACCGTTCGAGAAGGACCAGGTCGGTTCCAGCGCCATGGCTTACAAGCGCAACCCGATGCGGTGTGAGCGGGCTACGTCGCTGGCTCGATACGTGCTCTCCGCGGAGGGGGCGGCGCATCAGACCGCAGCCGCACAGTGGCTGGAGCGCACCCTGGACGACTCGGCAGCCAAGCGGATCGTTATGCCGGAGGTCTTTCTGGCGACCGATGGAATGCTCCGCCTAGTCACCAACGTTGCGCGCGGGATGGTGGTCTACCCCGAGGTGATCCGCGCTCGCATCCAGGCGGAGCTGCCGTTCATGGCCACCGAGGAGATTATTCTTGAGGCCACCGCAGCCGGGGGAGACCGTCAGGAGTTGCACGAAGCCATCCGCGGCCATTCCCATGCTGCGGCGGAGCAGGTCAAGCAGCACGGGCGCGCGAACGACCTCATCGACCGACTCGCCGCTGACCGGCGCTTCGTCGCGGTGGATCTCAGGCGCGTTCTGGATGCCAAACGGTTCATCGGCCGCGCCCCCGAGCAGGTTGCTGCGTTCAACAGGGAGCATGTTGTTCCCCTTCGTCGCAGATACCGAAAGTCCCTAAACGCCGATGCAGCCCTGAGTGTATGACCACCAAGGTGGGTACTTGCACTCTCGGTAAGGAGAACCCAACCGTGGACCGGAAAGAACTCGCCACCGCCATCAAGGACGCCGCTTATCTCGAAGGTGACTTCGTCCTGCGTTCGGGCAAGCGCAGCAAGTACTACATCGACAAGTACCGCTTCGAGACCAAACCGCACATTCTGTCCGAGCTGGGCAGGTGCTTCGCGGAGTACGTCGGTTCGGAGACCACGCTGATCGCCGGGGCTGAGCTTGGCGGTGTGGCGTTGGCAGCAGCCACCTCACTCGCGACCGGCTTGCCGTTCATCATCGTGCGCAATGCAAAGAAGGACTATGGCACCAGTAACCTGTTCGAGGGTGTGCTGGAGAAGGGGGCCTGCGTGTTGATCGTCGAGGATGTCGCCACCACCGGCGGTCAGGTCCTCGAAGCTGCCAAGGCGATCACCGAGAGCGGCGGACGCGTCGAGAGAATCGTCGCGGTGCTGGATCGCCTGCAGGGTGCGCGCGAGAACATCGAGGCGGCGGGCGTCGTGTTCGACGCGCTGCTGACCTCCGCGGACCTTGGTATCAGACAAACCTGATTTCCGGGATCCCGGTTATCAGTATCGTGCGGTGGCTTTGTGTTGGTTGGGTAGAATAGGCAACAATAATCCGCTTGACCACCCGCCCTGTGCTTTACTAGACTAGGGGTGCAGAGAGACGGCGGTGTCTTGCGACCCTCAAAACTTCGGGCGGGGTGAGCGAGGCGACGTACGCCTCTGTCGCCGAACGGTTTGGCCGTTCTGCGCGGGCTCGCCGGTGACGGCCGGCGGTGTTGGCAAGGCCCGACAGTCTGCACATAGGTGGGCTGTTCGGGGTGGTTAGCCCGTGAAAAGGAGGTGATCAATGGATTCTGGCATATGTATGAGGTGGCTGCTGTAGTGCAGCTAACGTGGCTGTGGCTACAGCAGCCTATCGAAACAAGCCCGCCGGTGGCGACCCCGCCCCGGCGGGCGAATTATTGCGCGGAGCTTTTCGTTTGTCCTGGCAGATTATCGGACCAGATGTCATCCGGTGGATCCAACCGGTCTGGATCATGCCGGATTCGGCATGAACGAACCGATGCGAGTCTTTTCCGAACCGCAACCGCCAGAGGGCGGAACGCAGAGACGCAGAGTTCGCAGAGAAGAGGGGAAAACGTCGAAACGTCGAAACGTCGAAAAATCGAAAAGTCGAAACGGCGACAAGTGTGAATGTTGAGGCGGGCGTTGCCTGCCTGGTTCCCACCTCGAGATCCGCCCGTGGGTCGGATCAACGAGATGGGCTACCCGGTGGTGGGATGGTAAGACGCAGGTTGGCGGGTTAGAATCGGCAAGCTCGGACTGTGTTTGGAACGAGGTGGAACGCAGCGACGCAGAGTGCGAGGAGAAGCCGTGAC
>JAAEQG010000473.1 GCA_024231775.1 bacterium | reverse complement strand
GTTACCTCTTGATTTTCAACACAGTCGCTTCGGGGCACCGAGAGGGTCAGGACGTTTTGGTCCAGGGGTTCCCCCTTGACTTGCGGCATAGCCGCAGGTCAAGGATTCACCCCTGGCTAAACGCCTTGGCCCCGCTGGGGCCGATTGGACATGCTGCCCGAGCCTCGACGACGTTTGATTAAGCCCGCAGCGGTAGGGGAAGGTGGGACACTCGCCCAGCCCATCGAGTTCCTTTTGCCCACAAACTTCCCGTCTTGGCCAACCTCTTCGGAGGGGAACCGAGATTGCGGGCGGCTACTACACAGGGATGGATGCGGACGTCGATGCGGAGCGCGGCCTATGCCCGATCGACGATTTCGCGGACTCGGGCGACGAGGGCGTCCGCCGCCGCCGGAGTATCTGCTTCGGCGATGACCCGCATGATCGGTTCGGTGTTCGACCCGCGAACATGCACCCAACCCTCTGCCCAGTCGATGCGCACGCCGTCGGCGTCGTCGAGTCGCTCGGCGGCGAAAGCCTGTTTGAGCGCCCCCACCACCGCGGTGACCCGCTCGGGCGGACAGGCGAACTTCTGCTTGAGCATGTGCAGGCGCGGCAGGTCGGCGGCGACGTGCGCGAGAGGGCGCTTCTCCTCCGCCAGGAGCTGGAGAACCACCGCCATCGCTACCAGGCTGTCGCGGACGTAGACCACCCGCGGATCGATTACCCCACCGTTGCCCTCACCGCCAAACACACAGTTATGAGTCTTCATCAATTCCACGACGTTCGCCTCGCCGACCGCCGAGCGATGGACCGTGCATCCGCCAGCCTGTTCGGCGAGAGCGTCAATCATCCGAGAAGTCGACAGGTTGGCGACCGCCCCGCCGGGGCGATGGGCGAAGATCTGCCGGGCAGCCAGGGCGAGCGTGCGCTCCTCGCCGATGTAGGCGCCGGTCTCGTCGACAATGGCTAAGCGGTCGGCGTCCGGGTCCTGGGCGAAGCCGACGCAAGCCCCCGCTCGGGGAACCGCCTGACACAGCTCGGTGAGGTTCTCCGCCAGAGGTTCGGGAGGGTGCGGAAAGAGACCGCTGGTTTCGGCGTGCAGATGGTGGACCTCACAGCCCAGAGCGTCGAGCAGCATGCGCCCCGCCGGTCCGCCGGCGCCGCAGACGCTGTCGAGCACCACGCGGAATCCCTGTTTCGAGATCAGCTCGCGATCGACTGTGCGCAGGACCTTGTCTACGTGACGGCGGTGGGTCGAATCATCCGGCGTCGCCGTACCGATCCGGTCCACGCCGACCGGAGCGAAGTCCCCCGACTGGAATCGGGCGATGATCTGTTCGGCTTCGGACTTGGCGGGAGCGCATCCGGCGGCGGAGATAAACTTGATGCCGTTCCACTCGACGGGGTTGTGGCTGGCAGTGATGATGATTCCGCCAGCGGCTTGGAGTTCGTTGACCATCATCGCCGCACCGGGAGTGCTGACGATGCCCAGGTCGATGACCTCGCATCCGCCCGCCAGCAGGCCACTGAGCACGCCAGCCCGGACCATCGGTCCGGTGGGCCTTGAATCCCGGGCCAGCACCACCCGCCCGCCCTGCACGTGGGCTGCGAGAGCGCTCCCCGCATTGGCCGCTAACTGCGGGGTCATGGTCTGGCCAATGACTCCACGAATCCCGGATATGCTTACCATCAGACTCATTTTGCCGAACTCCTTGGCATTGGCTCGATCGTTGGTGCCTGTCCCCCACCCCTGGAAGGGATGGGGCACCCGGCGCTCGATCACTGGTGCGTACGGAGTATCCCCGAGAGGCGGGTGTGGTTCAACCATTCCGTACCGGCAAGTGCGAATCGGTCTGGCCGTTTGATTACGTCTCGGGGCTCGCCTAGACTCGCTTCGTGCTGCGGATGGCTCTGCGCGCAACACCCTCGCAGCCGCCCCGCCGAGCAGGCCTGATCTGGTTGATCGGGGTTGTGCTGGCGTTGTCTGGAGTCGCCTCGTCCGCCGCCGACGAAGCCATCCGGTTTGAGCCGCGCGAGACACGCCTGCCCAGCATTCCGGTCGTCGTGCCGATGGAGTGGGTGGATCGTCTGCCCC
>JAAEQG010000472.1 GCA_024231775.1 bacterium | reverse complement strand
GGATCGATTGCCCGGATGAAGGCGGCCAACGCCAACATGCCGAAGAACAACATCCCGAGTTCGACGAAGGCTACGCCGCACAGATAAGCGACGTACCCCGCGCCCCCCGCAGCCACTCCGCTGAACACGCCGGCCACCCGGGAGGTCTCCCGCCCTGCCAGCCAGGCAGCGGCGACGAAGAGCACCGCCAGTCCGAGGTTAAGCAGCTTAGCGAGCAAAGCGCCTTCCACCACGTCTCCACGCACCAGCAAACTCAGCAGGTAAAGCATCTCCACGTTGGCAGGGAAGTTGGCGTATACGTTGTGCGGAACGTAGTCGATCCTACCGGCCTCTAGATATTCCTTGGGGAGCTGCAGGTGATACTCCAGAACGTCGTAGCCGTTGCCCTCCTCCGCCCAGAGCACGCCCGGAGGAGTGACCGCCGCTAGAATCGCCAGGGCGGCAAAGGGACATACCGCCAACCAAAGCCACAGGAAGCGGCCCGCCGATCGCTCGCCCGCTTCACGGTCAGGCTGACACCGATCTTCCGCCTCAGCCTCCTCCTCAGTCGT
>JAAEQG010000471.1 GCA_024231775.1 bacterium | reverse complement strand
CGTCCGGCCCCATATCGCTCAAGCGAATGTCGGCACCGATCTCGGCACCGGTCACCGCATCCACGCGCTGTCCAAAGATCTCGCGCTCATTGTCCACCAATCCGTCCGTGTTATGGTCACCCCCCCACACCACCAGGTATTCGTCGTCGTCGCTGTTGTAGGCCACGGCGGGGTAGCGGGCGGTATAATTCGGATTACCCTGTCCCATATCGCTCAAGCGAACGTCGTTGGACCCAATCTCGGGGTCAACTGTCACCGGGTAGGCCGCCCCGTTCAGGGCCGTTCCATCCACCACGATGCGGGTCGCGTTCGCCGTCACCTGCATGGTCGCAGGCAGTTCTCGCCCGGCGGCGTCGAACACGCGCACGTCGCCCAGGTGCACGGCTCCTGCCGGGGTGCGCCAACGCCAGCCAGTCTCCGTTTTCTCGAACAGACCCTCGCTCTGCACCGTCCCGGCGATGACCAGGTCGGCGCCGTTCAGGGGCAGGGGGTGGGCGATGATGAACTGCTGCTCGACGCTGTCTCCCCGCGCCAGGTAGCGCTCCACCACCGGACCGCGCTCGTAGGCCAGCAGCGATGATCCCTCGCGCACCGGCATCACCGCATCCACCACAGCCCCGACCAGGGGTGTCTCGCCCGCGGTCAGCGCTGCCAGACGCCACTTCCACACCGGGCCGCCCTGTTTTGGGGTAAAGGCAATCCCCTGCAGGCCAAAGGTCGCGGTGTGCTGGGGGTGGCGCAGCCGGTAGCCGTCCGCAGTGGCCTGCAGGTCGTTCAGCGCCACGGCGATGGCCTGGTCCGGCGTCAGTTGGGACCTTTGTTGGAGCGTCGGTTCTGGCATCTCTGCCACGCCGGTGGAAAGGGCACGGGCATTCTTTGTGGCTGGCGGAAGCG
>JAAEQG010000470.1 GCA_024231775.1 bacterium | reverse complement strand
CACCCCGTACCGGCCCGGCAGAGGAATGACGGCGGTGACTGTCAGACCCTCAAAGTGCCGCCGCTGACCGGCCGTGCCCACGTGTTGGCTTTGCCCTGCGGGTACACCGGCTTCCGCTTGCCGCTCCATCTCCCGTTCGTAGGTGGGGATGAGGCTGGCGGCATACCCGATCCAACTGACCTCGATCACGTCACTCTCACACACGCGCACGAGATTCTACTCGTAATCGCCGAGGCGGTCACGGGCGGCCAGTTCCTCTCGCACCCAGGCCAGTGCTCGTTGGGCTTTCTCCCAGTCTCGCTCCAGGGGTTTTTGTACGTCCGATGTGTAGTGATTCTTGCCCACGAGCTGCATCGTGACGATGGCGCAGTCGGCGGTGGCCCTCAGAGGGTCCGTGCTGCGCGATGTCCATCCATTGCGGCGCACCTCGGCGGCGACGTAGGCCAGGTAATGCTCGGTCCGGAGCAAGGTTGGCCCGCCGCTGCCACCCAGCCAATCGTCGTTCATTGCCTCGGCGCAAAGCTCATCGGCCTGGATCAGGTACTCGGCCGCTTGCGCCGCCGAGTCGGGGCTGGGGTGACCGGTAAAGTCGGCCAGGCAAGAACTGCCCACTTGCTTGTACTCGTCGTCCCTGGCCACCACAAAGGTATCCTTGCGATGGCGGCGCACGTTGCAGTGCTCACACCACGGCTCGGCGGTGCGGAATCTCTCCGGAACACTCTCGCCGGGAACAGCGCGGATGACGTTGCCCTGTACTTGGGTACAGGACCAAGCGCCCTCGCCCAGGTGCTGCAGCCGGGCGACAAAGCGCCAGCCGTTGAGACGGGGAGCCTGGTCGGTGACACGCACCTGGTAGAATCGGGTCACGGTTCCATCGTCGTTTTCGACGTCCTCATAGCCTTCGAGTATCTCCATCCCCACATCGGGGGAGCCGAGTTTGGCAGCCCGGCGGGAGAGACGCTCGATTTTCTTCTCCAGTGTTCCCAGGTTGATGGTGGGGATTTTGTAGATGTTTTCGTTCATACGTCTCGACCTCCTTTTTTGATGGGCGGGGGTCAAAT
>JAAEQG010000469.1 GCA_024231775.1 bacterium | reverse complement strand
GGAGAGTCCCTTATCGGGCTTCTCAGGGGCAGTAGGCAAGTGGATAGCCCATTCTGCGGACCGAGTTGTCGCAACGTGGACGTAGCTCTTCTTGCCGGCGGCCGTGATTCTGGCGCGCTTTGGGGCTGGCTCGTAGCGTCCGACCGACTCCTAGTGGGTTGGCTGGCCAGGTGCGCAGGGGCTGTCGGTTTAGCCTTTAACGTCATCGGCGCATTCTGCGGGTGCAGGCGCGATCGGGGTGGCTGCTAGGGGTCCGGCGCCTCCGGCCACGGAGGTGCGATCCGCCGCGCCTTAGCCCATTCGCCGGCCGGGAAGCGGGCAGGCAGATCACCCACCAGTGACGGCCGCACCACCACGAACAACTCCTGGCGGATATCGCACTCGTTGAGGGCTATTTCCAAAGCGGGTGCCCACCCCTCGCCGCGAAGCTCGAGCGGCCCCACCTCGTCGACTACCACCACGTCGACCCGGCTGCGAACAGCGGAGATGATCGCCTGGCAGCCTGCCTCAACCGCTGCATCGCAGAACCGATACATCCCGACGGTGGGTGCCCCATCAAGTGGCCCGGCGACCCTGGCCAGAACCTGACGTGTTCCCCGTAGGGGGTCGATGAGGTCATATCCGCAGCGCTGACCGGCCTCGAACACGGCTGGCGAAAGCACGCCGCCGGTCGTCCGACCAGCCGCAGTCGCCCGAGCGACCAGCTTCTCGAGGAAACCGGTCTTCCCCGCTCCCCGTTCACCCGAGACAATATTCAGCGGCATAACAGCCTCCGCAGCGGGTCGACAAAAAAAATCCGGTGGGCCTTGCCAACTCCCGGGTGGAGATGATACACTGCCGCCCGTCTTGGAGCACGGCGGGACACCGCGCTTGGAGATGACCTGAGGACCGCTTGGTTTTGCGGTTTTTTTTCGGCGACGCGATATGCTTTGTAAAGCACATCGAGGGCGAGGCGATGGCGGCGCGTGCAGCGCGTTCACCCTGGTGGAGATGCTGGTCGTTGTCTCCATCGTTTCTTTGCTTCTGGCTATGCTGGCCCCGTCGCTGAAGGGCGCACGCGCCCAGGCGCGGCAGGTGGTGTGCGCTTCGCATCTGAGTCAATGGGGAGTAGCTTTCAGTTGCTACACGGCGGAGAACAGCGGTGTTATGCCGCACTGCGACGGGTTGGATCGTCAGGATCCTGACCCCGACAACCCGGACTATCACAATCCGAAGTATCCCCCGTGGCAGGTCGCGGATTGGCACGGGTGGGTCGATGTGCTGCCTCCCATGCTGAACCTCAAGGCATGGCGCTACTTTCAACCGCGGGAACATCCCCAGGCGGGTACGTTCTACCAATGCCCTTCGGCGCAGTTGGCGGATGAGAGTTTGTACAGCGGGTACCAGCCGCGGAGGAACGGCTTCTTCAGCTACGCCATGAACTCGTGTCTCGAACTGGACGAGAACGCCTGGACGCCCCCGGGAGGTACGGACTACCCCATGCCGTCCTTTCTGGACGCCGCCCGCATCGTCGCCCCCGAGCGAGTGGTGCTGTTGTTCGATCAACTGCTGGATCCGGGCAAGGGATACGGAGGGGCAACGCGATACGGCAGCGCGGGGCAGCACTGTGGAAGCTATCCCATCTCGTTCTCCGCTCGACATGCCGCCCGTCGCGGGAAGCTCGGAGGCAATCTCCTGTACTGCGATGGTCATGCCGCGTGGCAGGAAACGGTTTGGAGACCGGACTGGATGGACTGGGACGTTAATCGGCAGCAGGGTCCACCACGGAGCGATCCGGATTGGTACCCATATCCGGCGCCGCCGGCCAAGAACTAGGACAGAAGCACGCCTACCTCCAGGTAGGTGTCAGCCCTCAAGACTCATGAGTTTCTCTCTGACTCTTTTTGTCTCTCTAGCTCTACAGGAGGATGGCGATGGTGAAGAAGCATTGGCTGGGCATGGTTCTGGTTGTTGTGGCGTTGTGCGGATGGGGAGGAGCGGTGCACGCCGATAATCTCTCCATTCACGACGTTCAGTTCAACACGAGTGACGGCGACGCATCGGTCTACGACGGCCAGATCCATAACGTCACGGGTGGGATAGTGACGCATGTCTGGCGCGGTTTTAACGACCGCGTGTATCTGCGCGACCCAGCCCATTCAACCTGGGGGGCGATTGTGGTAAAGGATGGGGAAGACGGAGAACTGGCCAACAACGTTAACATTGGCGACTGGGTGAGCTTCTCGAACATCTATGTGGATGAGTCCCGGGGCACGACGTTCCTCCAGTATCGCCGAGACGACGCACCCGATGTGGCGTTCAACATTGACAGCGTGGATAACACCGTTCCTGCGCCCACCCTGCTCACCGCCGCAGACCTGGCGATCCCGCTCGACCATTCTGCGAGCGAACCCTATGAAAGCATGATCGTCACCCTGGAAGACGTGACTATCGGAGCCCGTGATCTGGGCAAGGCCGAGGACAACTACGAGCTCTGGCAGGACACCGATCTCGCGTGGGGCGCCGACTACATGAACGGCGACGCGGGTGGTCCCTACCACCCCCTCAGCGATACGGGCAGAACGCTGGACAGCATCACGGGACTGGTGGAGCAGTACACGAAGGACCCTAGCTGGGACTACTACCAGTTGCTCACTCGCTCCACAGCGGACATCGTGCCCGAGCCCGGAACGCTGTTGCTGATGGTCGGCGGTGTGCTGCTGGGGCTGCGTCGGCGCCGCTAGTGCTTTGTCAACCGTAGTTCTTCGGGTGGCATGGGCAAACTCGTTTGCCCGTGCGCGTTGGTCTTCCAAGGACACGGGCAAGCTACTGCTTGCCCATGGCACCCGTTGTTTGAGGATTGACGGAGCACTGGCGTACTGGGCGTGCTTGGGGATGTGCAATGGATCGGCCTCCGCTCCCTGCCCTGCTTGAAAGGTGGAAACATGTGCGCATGGCGTAACCTGACCGTTTCCGCAGCGTTGGTCTCGGTCCTGCTGGGCAGTTCGACGCAGTTTGCGGCGGCAGATGCTCTGAGCATATACGAAATCCAATCCAACACGACGGATGGCGATGCCAGCTTCTACGACTACGACGTCGTGGACTGCGTGGGAGGCATCGTGGTCGCCAAGTTCGACGGATACCGGCCGCGCCTGGTGCTGCAGGATCCGAATTACCCCAGCGGCTGGGGGGCCATCCAGGTCAAGGACTGGATCACCCTGGACGACTTCGCGATGTTCAACGACGCGGAGGTGGGTGACTGGATCGAGTTCACCAACATGTTGGTGGAGGAGTTCCGCGGGACCACGATTCTGCAACGGCAGACAGCCTACAATCCCACCTACAACATCGTCAGCCAACAGAACCCCCTGCCTCCGCCGGTGCTCGTACCCATGAGTGATCTTCTGGCGCCGGTGTACGATCCGGTGG
>JAAEQG010000468.1 GCA_024231775.1 bacterium | reverse complement strand
TCCTGGTGCAAGGCGATGCGCCAGTGGGAGGTCGCCATCACCGTCAAGGGCCAGCGTCGCCAACTCGGCTTCTTCGACGACGAGATCGAGGCCGCCAAAGCCTACGACCAAGCCGCCCGCCAACACTTCGGCCAATACGCCTACCT
Organism: bacterium; assembly: GCA_024231775.1. Lineage (GTDB taxonomy): Bacteria > Planctomycetota > Phycisphaerae > UBA1845 > UBA1845 > JAAEQG01. The sequence continues at coordinate 365 of JAAEQG010000468.1, read as the reverse complement.
CAACTTCCCCGAGCAAACCGAGACGTAACGTCCCGCCCGCTCTTTGACAAGTCCATTAGCGATACGTCCTTGGCTTCGTGCGGCGGGTTGCCCCATGCGACACCGACTCTGTCACCCGTGCGCAGAGCCTGCCCTGAGCGCAGCCGAACGCGCAGGGGGCCAGGAAGCGTCCGGAGTCTCCTGGATTCTCGCCTGCGCGGGAATGACAAGGGGTGTGGGCTCGTCGCGGAGTTGCTGTTCTGTCGGAGCGTCAACCCCGATTCTGATCAGCGGTTATCCCCCGCGATGCTGACTCTGTCATCCCTGCGAAGGCAGGGATCCAGGAAGCGTCCGGAGTCTCCTGGATTCCCGCCTGCGCGGGAATG
>JAAEQG010000467.1 GCA_024231775.1 bacterium | reverse complement strand
CTGAGGGGCGGACGGTGATCGAATCGGCAGCTTGCGAGCCGGAGATTGCCGACCTGGCGGAGTTTCTGAATCGATGCGGAGCTCAGATTGCCGGACAGGGTACTCCGAGGATCACCATCGATGGCGTCGAGACGCTGTCAGGTGTAGAGCATCGGGTGATCGCTGATCGGATCGAAGCGGGTACGTTCATGGTCGCCGCGGCGATTACCAACGGCGAGCTTCATCTCGAGGGCGCCTGTCTGGAACACCTGCTCGCGGTGGTGGATCGACTGCGGCATGTCGGACTGAACATCGAGCGGTACGAGAAGGGGGTGGTGGTGAGCTCCGCGCGGCGGTTGGAGCCGGTCAGTGTCACCACTCAGCCGTACCCCGGTTTTCCCACGGACTTGCAGGCTCAGACTATGGCTTTGCTGGCGATGGCGGACGGTAACAGTGTGATGACCGAGAAGATCTTCCCCGATCGGTTCATGCACGTGGCGGAGTTGAACCGGATGGGTGCTCGGTTGCGCAAGGAGGGGCCGACGGTCATCATCGAGGGCGTCAAGCGGTTGATCGGAGCACCGGTGATGGCTTCGGACCTGCGGGCGTCGGCTGCCCTGGTCTTGGCGGGTCTGATTGCCAAGGGGCAAACCCATATTCATCGGGTCTATCACATCGACCGCGGCTACGAGCGCATCGAGGAGAAGCTGAAGGTGATCGGAGCCGAGATCCGCCGGGTCCAGGATTAGCACCGCGTTAGCTGTAGACCAACGGGTGATCCGAGCGGCGACCGCGAGGAAGCGGTTGAGCGCTGGTTCAGCCTCCCTGGTTGGTCCGCTCCCTAACGGTCGCGGCTCGGTTTCTGTGTCCGTGACCACAGGTTTCCCATTGCTGCGCGGATCATTCCGCGTCGTCCAGCAGAGCGAAGGCCAGGGCGGACATGGTTCTGATCCCCGCGTCGACCGATGGCGTCATATCAGCCTGGTACTTGCTTGAATGAAGCGAGGGCAACGGTTCGGCGTTTGGTTTCAGGCTGGCTTCGTAGCGTTCACGGCTGACCGTGCCGAGGGAGTATTGCAGGCCCGGAACCTTGAAGTGGCGCGGGAACACCCCAAAGTCCTCACCGCCCATCCCTGCAGGTTTCTCGATGATGTTCTCGGGTCCGAAGATTTCGCCGAAGACGGCGACGGCGGCGGCGGTGAGGGCGGGGTCGTTGTAGCAAGAGGGGGTGCGCTCCTTGCTCCACACTACCAACGGCGGTTTGGGGCATTGGAACGAGCGGCAGACGTCGGTGGTGATCTGGCGGATTCCGTCGAGAAGTTGGTGGCGGACTTCGTCGCTGTAGGAGCGGACAGTGAGCTGCATCTTGACTTCGTTGGGGATGACGTTGTGTTTGGCGCCGCCGTGGATGGAGCCCACGGTGATCACTCCGGGTTCGATGGGACTGATCCGTCGGCTGACGATGGTCTGCAATTGGGTGATGACGTGGGCGGCGGTGACGATGGGATCGACGGCGGAGTTGGGGCGGGCGCCGTGGCCTCCGCGGCCGAAGATGGTGATGTCCACGGAATCCACGTTTGCAGCGGACCAGCCGGAGGTGTAGTTGATCTGTCCCGCGGGCAGGCGATGCGATACGTGGAGGGAGATGCAGTAGTCGGGTTTGGGCACGCGCTTGAAGCGTTCGTCGGCAACCATAGTCATCGCCCCGGCGCCAGCCTCCTCGGCCGGCTGGGCGAGCATGATGGCGGTTCCGCGCCATAGCTTCTGGTGGTCAGCGAGCAGCCTGGCGGTTCCGAGCAGGGTCGTGGTGTGGATGTCGTGCCCGCAGGCGTGCATGACTCCGACGATGCGCCCGTCAGGTCGGGCGACCTTCACCTTGCTGGCGTAGGGTAAGTTGGTTTCCTCGATGATGGGCAGGGCGTCCATGTCCCCGCGGACAAGGACGGTTGGCCCGGGACCATTGGCCATGAGGCCGACGACGCCGTGGCCTCCGATTCCGGTGATGACCTCATATCCGGCGTCACGCAGCTCGTTGGCGGCGAGTGCGGCGGTCTGCTCTTCGTACTGCGAGAGTTCGGGATGTTCGTGGAGGTGTTTGCAGGTCTTCACCAACCCGTCGAGGTGTGTTGCCAGCCAAGCGGAGATCGCCTGGTGCTGCTGAGGCTGAACGGTTGAGGGAACCTCGCCGGCGAGTGTGGTGGCGGGGATCAACAGGACCAACATCATGATCGCGGTAAGTGTACGCTTCATCGTGATCTCCTGACCGTGCCCGCAAAGCGTTTGGGTTCTCAAGGGTGAAGCCGCCTTCTCATGGGCACAAGAACAGACGCGGATTGGACTTCTTGCAGAATCTACCTTCGTATTGGTCGCCCTCGATTCTGCCTCCCTTGCGCAATTCCGAGATTGCCTTATTCAAGTGTGGCTCTCGCCAGACCTCGGCGCGGAGATGGTCTGCAAGCACCTTCCACCGGAACGGATTCGTGCGGAGTTTGTCGAGTATCCAGGTTCGAAGTGGTGTGAGATCGGGCTCGGGCTCGATCAAGTATTGCTGACTTGGGTCGTCGGACTTGCGGACGTAGAACTTTCCGTCAGGGCGTACCTTCCAGATGCAGTCCTTCATCAAGTCCCTGCCCGCGTCCGAGTTAGTAAGGTGCAGGAGAAGGTACCGTGTTACGTTATTGTCGCCGAGCATGCGGCAGTAGGTGGGCCACTTCGCTTCGGTCATGGTCCGAAGCAGGTTGACGGCTTGGTCTGCTCGTTCATCGATGTCCTCGGATGTGATCGCATCACGCCAAGTGCCTCCGTCGAATACGGTGTCCAGAGTATCCGCCATCCGCTCCCCTTGGGAAATCGCCATGTTGAGTTCGCGCCAAATCACGTTAATGAACAGTTCCACTCTTTCAAACCCCATGAGATCACGCAAGACGGAACCTGGGATGTTGAAGCCGTACGGGTCTATGAAGAAGAACGCGGGAGCGGGGTTGCGACCGGATGCTCGGAACTGGGCGATCAACTCCTGCAGAACGAGAAAACAGTCTGCCACGATCGGGCGGCACGTAATCTTGGCGGGGAGCGTCCCGAGCCTTGATAGCTCATCTCTGAGCAGGCTGGCGTTCTCTTCGTCCCGCTCTATGAAGAAGAAGGTAACCTCGGATTTCTCTAGGATCTTGTCTCGGCTTTTGTGCTCCAGAAAGGTGTTTAGCGCGATCAACGGAGAACCGAGCTGGCCTTGAGCGTGTGTCCCACGGCCGGCGTGCGTGTCGAAGTACACGATTCGGCCAGCCCAAAGGCCGAGCTTCGGGAACCATCCGTTCAGATACTCCTTAATCAGCTCGTGCTTAACATGCTGGAGATTGGAGTAGGCGGCCCAGTAGCTCGGGTTTGGATCGGCGCCTTGTTGTATGGCCATTCGTGCCTCCGTCTTGTGAACTGGGGGAGCGGCGTGCTACGACGTTACGGCACGTTGTTACAGCAGGAGATGTTTCGGCTACGGTTGTGAACTTTGGGCGGACGCGCGGCATCTCATCCCACGTTCGGCCGTCGAGGAGACGACCGGTCTTCTTCTTGTTTACTCCGCCCCATTGCTTGAAGAAGAAGGGGACACCTTGGGCAAGGCAGCGATCACGGATCTGGGTCGCCCATTCCTCTGCCATCGGTCGGGCGCCGGGACCGGACTCTCCGCCGACGACTACCCAGTGGATTCCCCTCAAGGCGATACGAGGGATGGGGCCGAGTAGCGGCTCCAGGGAGAGGAACCGTGTTTTGGCTGGCACCGCGCGCAAGGTCTTCACGCGGTGCGCGTACAAGGCGTTCTCAATGCTGGTGCCCAGCCATACATTAGAGGGCCAAGGAAGATGCTCAGAGAGTTGCACCGCGCGTTCCGGGCGCTTCGTGAGCACCTGAAACGTGTGCTGCGATGCCTGTTCCATGACCCCAAACACTCGCTCGATGAATCGTTGGGGGACGTCGTCGTGGAACAAGTCGCTCATGGAGTTGACGAATACCAGTCGAGGTTTCCTCCAACGCGACGGTAGGCTTAGCGCGTTCTCCTGGAGTGTTAAGGCGAAACCCCTGCGGTACTGCGGCATGCCCATCGCGCGGAGTCGCTTGGCCATGCGCTCGGCGTAGCAGTGCTTGCAGCCGGGGCTGATCTTGGTGCAGCCCGTGACGGGATTCCACGTGTTCTGCGTCCACTCGATGAGTGAGTGTTGTGCCACGATTGCCGTTCCGCCCTTCCCTAACAAAAACCAATTATTTGATTGTAAACCCTGTTATCGCCGATGTCTAGTGCCCCTTCAGCTTCTCAGATCCAGGACGCTTCTCGTCCGCTTGCGGCGTCACCGTGATTCCCCCGAGTAGACCGGATAGGCGTTGGGGCGAAGGTGTTTGAGCATGTTGTGTCCGTGGCGGGTTTCGCGAGCGTGGCGCAGGGCGGGGATGTCGATGGGGGCGACGACCACCTTTTCACCGGGGCCGGGGTCGGTCTGGGCGAGAAGGCGACCATCGTAATCCACGATCATACTGCCGCCCGGCCAGGAGAAGGGCGGGTAGTTGGACATGGCGGCGGCTTGATTGGAGGCGACGACGTAGCTCAGATTCTCCAGGGCGCGGGTGCGGTTCACCAGCGTCCACCAGTCCATCGGCGGAGTGGCTCCCCAGGGGTCCATGTAGGCGGAAACGCGGACAATTACCTCGGCTCCGTTCGCGGCGATCTGACGGATGGCTTCGGGGAACAGCCAGTCGTAGCAGATCGCCACCCCGATCTTACCCAGGGGCGTGTCCGCAACAGGGAAGAGAGGTTGGTCATAACCCTCCAGGTCGGCAGGGCTGGCGTGTAACTCCCACGGGGTCCAGGGATGGACCTTGCGATACTTGGTGAGGATTCCCTCGGGGCCGATCAGGCAGGTTGTGTTGAACACGACGTCAGGCCACTGCGCGTCCACCTCCAGAAACGTACCGGTCTGGATGTACACGTCCAGCTTGGCAGCTTTGTGCTGATAGCGCTCGGTGTGCTCGTTAGGGATCGGCACGGCGAGTCGGCGGCGCAGGGTCTTCAGGTCTTCGTAGATCGGGGCGGCGTGGGCGAACTCGGGAAACGCCAGGAGCTTGACGCAACCGAACGGCTGATACCCGACGACGGTGCGTTCGACGATCTGCAGCATGTGCTCGACTCGAGCGCCGATCTCGTCGCGGTCGGCGGGGCAAGGGAAGTCCGTTTGGCATGCGGCGGCCCAGTATCGTGGTTCGTTGGCATCGAACATGGTCAGCGTTCTCCTGTTCGTGGAATGATAGTCCGTGCCCGGAGGATTACCATTCACCGCTAGGGCGGAGGGTTGAGGCGGGGAAGTGCCCGGCAGAGCATCGTGGTGAGACGGGCCCGGCGTGCTTGCCGGTGCCAGCAGTGCGGTTGCGGTTTCGTCAGGTCCGCTCCCTGACGGTCGTGGCTCGGTTCCTGCGTCCGCGACTCCCGGGGGAGGGAGATGGATGATGCGGCGTTGAATCGTCTCTCGACTGCGGTACACTGGGGGGACATTATTCACGGTGGCGGTTGTCGACCGTGCTGACCGGGGCCGCATGGCTGCGTTTCGTATTGGGTTCATACTCATTTTCAGCCCTGTCGCCCGGTGCGGTGGCCACCTCCACGAGCTCGTTATACGCCTTGTTCATAAAGGAGCTCCGACTATGTTTCTGCACATCCTGCGAGCCTTGTTCATTCTGTCCCTCGCCGGCGTAGCCATGTCCTTCCTCGCGCGTGAGGCTGAGGCTGAGGAGCTGAATCTGTTCCTCTGGATGCAATTGAACAAGCATATACTTCTGGGGATCAGTCTGCTGATCGGAATCGGCGTGGTGGTGCTGGACGTGTTCATTCCCCAGAAGTCGCTCGGGGCCATTTCGGCGGTCCTGTTTGGCCTGGTGGTGGGCATGGTGGTGGCCTTCGGGCTGTCGCTGATCGTCGACCTGATGGTCGAGTCATTTGTTCCAGAGCTGCGCCGCCCGGTGTTTGCCGACGTTCAGGAGACCGAGACCAGTTTCGAGCCGGATCCGGATGACGCGACTCGCAGCCTGACGATCACGCGCCCGGTGCTTCGATCCAAGCAGGTGGGCTTCCGAGACCATCCGGTGGTCAGTTCGCTGAAGCTAATGCTGGGGGTGATTTGCTGTTATCTCTCGGTGAGCTTCGTCCTGCAGACCAAGGACGATTTCCGTTTCATGATCCCCTACGTGGAGTTCTCCAAGGATACTCGGGGTGGACATCAGCTTCTGCTGGACACGTCGGTGATCATTGACGGTCGTATCACGGACATCGCCGAGACCCGGATTCTGGATGCGGAGATGATCGTGCCGGGGTTCGTGTTGCGGGAGTTGCACACCATCTCGGACAGTGCGGACAAACTGAAACGCAATCGGGGGCGCCGGGGTCTGGATGTGCTGAACAAGTTGCAGATGAGTTCCGCAGCTCACATCAAGATTCTGGATACCGGCCTCGAACGAGGTGACGAGGGCAAAGGGGTGGACGATCTGCTGGTTGATCTGGCGGACAAGATGGACGGTTATGTCGTCACCACCGACTACAACCTCAACAAGATTGCCCAACTGCGGGGCGTGACGGTGGTCAACATCAACGATCTGGCCAACGCCCTCAAGCCGGTTTTCATTCCCGGGGAGACCATGTCGGTTAAGATCCTCAAGCCTGGTGAAGGGGTGGGACAGGGGGTCGGATACCTGGATGATGGGACCATGGTGGTCGTAGAGGCGGCCCGGGACAAGCTGGGGGAGGTGGTTCAGGTTTCGGTAACCAGCGTGCTCCAGACGTCCGCGGGACGGATGATTTTCGGTCGCCCCGAAGGTACGACCCAACCCCCCAAGCGGTTGCGATCGCCCCAGAACACCGCCTGAGCGATTGTCCGGTCGTCCGTATTGAAACACTCCGATGTTGCTCCGCGCAGCGTAAAGCAGGCGTGGCCCCCCACCGATGTATGGCGAGTTGGCCGGCGAGCGGTGGCTATCCACCACCGGAGATGTTGATGCCCCTTATGATGCACACCGATGAGATTCAGCCGGGCATGCGCCTGGCGGAGCCGCTGACATCCTCGGACGGGCGCATCCTGCTGTCCGCGGGCCGGAAGCTCAGCTCTGCCGATGTGGCCATCCTGCAGCGCACCCACATTCGTTCCACGTTGCGGGTGACGGACCCTATCCTCGATGAGTGCATCGAGTTCGAGGATGATTCGAGCGACCGTGCTGTTGCCAGCTCAGCCCACCAGCGTGTTTCCCAGACGATGGGCGAAGTGGAGGAGCGGTTCTCCCAGCATGCTTCGCTCGCGTCGATGGACTTTCAATCAGTTCATGAAGCAGTGACGGATGTGCTGGAGTATCTGGGCAACAACCCGGTGTCGATTGCCCTGCTCAACCGCACACTGGGCGCCGAGACCTATCTGAGTCAGCACGCCGGGAATGTGTTCTACCTGAGCATGATTCTGGGGACGGCGGTTCGCGATTGCGTGGCGGCTGGGCGTGAACGTCGCGGGCATGGGGGAGGAGGTGCGGCGGAACACCGGCTGGATCTGCTGCCTCTGGGGCTGGGTGCCATGTTCTGCGACCTGGGCATGCTCCCCCTGCAGCATCTGTACACCAGCGATGAGCCTCTCAGCGATGACGATCGTCGAAGGTTGCGAGAGCATCCCCTTGCGGGGGCGGAGGCTCTACCGGCGGACTTCTCATCTCTCGGCCGGACGATTGTGCAGACGCACCATGAGAACCATGACGGTTCCGGCTATCCGGTCGGCCTCGCGGGTCCGGATACGCACCTTTTTGCCCGCGTAGTGCGGATTGCCGATGCCTTCGATGCGGCGACTTCACGCCATGTCTATCGAGAAGCCAAGTCCGCGGCGCGGGTGCTGTGGGAGATGAGCGTCGGTCCGTTCGCGCGATTCTACGATCCGGTGATCATCAAGATCTTCGCTCAACTGATTCAACCGTTTCCCATCGGGGCCAAGTTGCGTTTGGCGGACGGGCGTTATGCGGTTGTCGTCCGCTACAACCGGCGTCGTCCGTTTCTGCCCACGGTGATCGTGGCTTATGATGTCAAGGGGCGCAAGCTCTCCACGGAGGAATTGGCGCCTCCAGTTTGTCTCGATGTGCATCGCGAGCTGCGCATCCAGTCGTTCGCCGGTGAGGACGTATCCTTTATCTACACGTCCCGGCTGATCGAGGATTTCACCCCATTCCGGCTGGATATCAACACCCTCTTCGAATCCACATTCCCGTAGCTCCTCCGCCCGATCCGCTCCAAAGTATGGGGGTGGGATTGCGCTCTTTTCCAGGCCCGGGCGACCGGCGGTTGCTTTAGGGGTATATCAGGAGGGTGGGGCGGTATCTATCTGCGCCCGGGGTGGGGGAGCGTTCCGGCGGGACGGATGATAACGATGCCAGTTACTGAGTGCCGATTGCGTTATCGAGAATAGAGGATGAGATGCGCACTCCCCTCCCTTCCAGGGAGGGGTTGGGGGAGGGTCAAGAGGCCTCAAGCCTGCCCCCTCACCCTACCCTCTCCCCCAGGGGAGAGGGGTTTGCAGCCGCAACATGAACGCGGCAGACGGTAGTAATCAGTCAGAATTCACATGGCTTGGTGCCAAAGAAGATCGGTCCGAGCGCGAAAACCGTTGTGCGGGAGCGTATCAAGGGTGTGGGTTATGGTACGAGACTTGGTGAACTCGAGAACGGAGATCCAAAGATGAATCGTCTTACTTCAATACTGGTGGTGGCCGTGGTCGGCTTCGCCCTGATGTGGTGCCCGGTGGCGTCGGCGCAGTCAGGGCCGGACTCTGGCACAGAGCGCGAGGCGCAACTGGTCAATCTGGATTTTCCTGGGGGGTCGGTTGTGGACTACGTCGCCGCACTCCGCAAGGCAGTGCGTGATGTCAACATCGTAGTCATGCCCGCAGCACAGGATCTGGAGGTGCCGCCTGTTCAGCTACAGTCAGTTGGTTTGGGATCGGCCCTGCAACTGATCCAAGGTAGATTCAATCCGGATGAGCGAACTGTGGTCGAGATCGAGGTTGCCGACGTCAGCGTCTACGAGGACGGCGAGGGGGCGGTCTGGCGGGTATCGGCGGAAATCCATCGGCGTGGTCGCCCGTCGAGCATGGAGACGCGGGTATGGTGTGTGGCGGACTTGCGCGACACGGACACTCCGCCCGAGGCCGTGCTTACCGCGGTGGAGACGGCTGTTGGGTTGCTGGCAGAAGACTATCCGCCGGCGGAGATCCGTTTTCACGAGGCTACCGGCCTGATTATCGCCCGAGGCCACCGGGAGCAGGTCGGGGCTATCGATCAGGTCCTGGACGAGCTGCGTGGAAACAGGAAGCGGGCGCAGACCTCTGAGGAGTCCAAGGAAACCCAGGAGCAGGCTGAGGAACTCAAGAGGCTGATCGACGAGCGTGGCCGGGAGGTTGCCGAGCTGTCGGAGCAGATCCTGCAGCTCAAGGCGGGGCTTCGTGAGCGGGAAATCGTGATCCGCGAGCTTCAGAGTCGCCAGGCCCAGTAGGGCTGCCTGCGAGGGAAGTCGCTTGGGCGAGTCGGTTACAGAGCTTACCGCGGCGGTCGCCTCGGGTGATACCGAGGCGTTCGCCCGGTTTTACCGGGGACGCTTTGACGAGATGTATGGCGTTGCCCGACGGACCACCGGGCGTGACGAGTCGTTCTGCCTGGACGTTGTACAGGATGCGCTGATGCGGGTCATTCGAAGCATGAAGCCGATGGACACCGAGACCCACTTGCGGGCCTGGCTTCGAGCGGTGGTGAGTTCGTGTGCGTACGACCGGTTGCGCAGTGAAGCCCGGCGAAGGCGCTGGGAACAGGCAGCGGCTGAACTGCGTCCCGTCGAATCACCGGACGACGGTTTGGAGGAGCGCCTGGCGTGGCTGCAAGACGAGTTGGAGCATCTGGACGCTCCTCAGGCTCGGCTGATGATGATGCGCTATCGTCTCGGGTGGACCTTGCAGCGAATCGGAGACGCGGTGGGCCTCAAGCCCGGGGCGGTGGATGGTCGGGTGGGACGCGTGCTGGCTGCGCTACGCCGCCGGGCGAAGGAGTCGTTTGATGAGTGATCCTGTATCCGAACCTCTCAGCCCCGCAGGTCTGGACCGCAAGGAGACCATGCTCGACGAACTGTGCGCGGCGGTCAGGGAAACGCATCGCGCCCGCCGGAGGCGGCGGAGGTTCGTCGCCGCCGGTGGATCGTTCTGCCTCATCCTGGCGCTAGCTTGGCTGGGTTGGTCGGTTTCCGTGATTCCTTCCGACGGCGGTATGATCGCCAAGGTTCCCATCACAGATAGGCATTCTCACGAGGTTCTCACTGTTCCTCGGCCCAGCATCATACGGGTGGCCACCGATCCGACCGTGCTTGAACGTTATCGTGCCCGTTCCACCGCGGTGGTGGAACGGATAGACGATCGAATACTGCTCAACACCCTGGCGTCCATCGGTCGTCCGGCAGGGCTGATTCGCTATGGGGGCCGTATCCGTCTGACTGCGGCGGTCACGGACGTGGAACTGAGTGTTCGGCAGTAGGAATGCGGGCGTCACCAGCCGGTCGCGGATTCGCTGGTCAGGCGATGAACATGGCGTCGCCGTAGCTGTAGAATCGGTAGTCGCTTTTCACCGCGTGGGCGTAGGCCCGTCGAATTGCCTCAACACCTCCATAGGCCATCACCAACGCCAGTAGGGTGCTGTGGGGTAGGTGGAAGTTGGTCAGCATCGCGTCCACCGCCCGAAAAGTGTATGGGGGGTAGCAGAACAGTCGGGTCCATCCGCTCTTGGGCAAGAGCACGCCCTCCGCATCCACGCACGATTCGAGCACGCGCACGCTGGTAGTACCCACGGCGACGATGCGCCCCCCGGCGGCGCGGACGGCGTTGAGTCGGGCGGCGGCGGATGCGCTCAGGGCGTACCATTCCGCGTGGATGGTGTGGTCGGTCAGGTCATCCACCGCGACCGGCGAGAACGTACCCAGTCCGACGTGCAGGGTGACCTCGACGCGCTCGATCCAGCGGCGGGCCAACTCGTCGAGCACCTCCGTGGTGAAGTGGAGCCCGGCAGTCGGGGCAGCGACGGCGCCTGGCTGGGAAGCGTAGACTGTCTGGTAGCGCTCGGCGTCGTGACGGTCGTGTGCGTCCGTACCGCCCTGCCGCCTTATGTAGGGCGGCAGAGGCGCGCGTCCTACTTTGGCCAGGACCTCGACCGCCTGGTCCGCCGGTTCGACACCGATCCGCCAGCGTCCCTGGCCGAGGTTCTCCTGGGGTTTGACGCTCCACGGGCAGGGTTCGTTTATTCCGGCGAAACTCAGCGACTCGTCGGGTTTGATCCGTCCCGCGTTGCGCAAGAGCACCTCCCAGCTCCCGTCAGCCTGTTCGAGAAGAAACAAACCGTCGATCCGGCCGCCGGTGCGTCTGCACAGCCGGAACTTCG
>JAAEQG010000466.1 GCA_024231775.1 bacterium | reverse complement strand
GATCAGCAGCGGTAGTCGGCACACGAACCAGCCGTAGTGGCCGGCGGCGCGCTTCTGCTGCGTCGGGTCGGCGTAGTACGCCGGATAGGTAACAGCCGGGTCGTCGGTGGCATTGCTGAGTGTTACCGTGCTCGGAATGACGTCGTGGTCCGGGTCGACGATACGCAGCCATACGGTCGTCCAGTGCTGGGCGGCGGTGTCATCCGTCTCGATGACCGGCGTCAGCCATGCTACCTGGGGCGCAACGTCCGAGGGGAGAGAGAGATCGGTCGTGAGCTGGAAACCAAGCACTTCATCCGAGGACAACAACTGGGTTCCCGCGACACTGTCGCCACTCATGCCGCGCTTCAGGATATCCCGGCCAAGCAGTATACGGTCCCCTGCGAAGTAGGTCAGCAGGGTCGCGGTCTCGCCATCCTGCCAGAAGCCAACCCGCCCGGTCTGAGCCTGCCACTGGTCAACGATGTCGTTGCAGTCCAGGGAGTCGGCAACGGCCGGGAGCCGGGGCTGGCTGATCTGGAAATTCGGCGAGGTGGTGTTGACGCGATCGGAGAACAGGTATGGGATCGGTGCCGGGTAGTCGCTGTTCGTGGCCTGGCTCGTACCCCACCACGGCTCGAGATCCTGGATGATGGCCCGTTCACTGGTTCCGGAACCATCGGTGATTACGAAGCGGAAGGTGTGGATACCAGGGCTCAGGCCGGGCAGCACCACTTCGCAGGTGGGGCCGTTGCATGCCGTACCGGCTATGAGCGGTGTCGAGTAGGCACCGGCGCAGCGCAGGTCGTCACGGCCGGGCAAGCCCTCGGGCTGGGCGATGATGTCACAGGTCTCTGGTAACTCATCGACGTACACATCAACGGTTGCTGCCACGAACTCAGGACCTGGGTCGGGGAGCAGGGTGAACACGTAGTCGCGCAGGGGATCAAAGGCGTTGGCATGGTCCGGCAGGATCGGAGCCGCGGGCAGGACCGTGGCATATCCGGGCATCACGGTGACGCTTGCCTGGCCAGTTCCGTCGTCAAGCGGCTGCTGAAGGGTGAGTTCGGCCGGGGAGCCCTGTACGGTACCGTCAAACGGTATCACGCGGTATTCGTAGCGGGTCCCTGGCACTACCAGGTAGTCGCGGGAGAAGAAGAACCGGCCGCCCGATTGAATCAGTTCCCAGTTCCCTCCAAGGTCGGTGTCACGCCGATAGAGCTCGATGGCATCGTTCGCAGCCG
>JAAEQG010000465.1 GCA_024231775.1 bacterium | reverse complement strand
GGATGAGCCAGACGGGACCCGTCGAACTCTGGCCCGAGAGCGAGGGACACAACGGCAAGGTCTCCTTCCGCTACGCCAACGGAGTGGTGGTGCGGCTGGAGTTAGACAAGGGCCCGATGGGCGGCGCGATCTTCGTCGGCGAGAAGGCCAAGATCGAGATCAACCGCAACAAGTTCACCACCAATCCACCCGACTTCGTCAGAAATCCTCCCCAGCCCGCCACGGCCAAGATATGGGAAGGCCCCGGTTGGACCGCTCGACCTCACATCCAGAACTGGCTCGACTGCATCAAATCGCGCGAGAAGCCGAACGCCGATGTGGAGATTGGCCACCGCTCGGTGAGCCTCTGCCATCTGGTCAACATCACCCGCTGGGTCGGACGAAAGCTGAAGTGGGACCCGGCCAAAGAAACCTTCCCCGACGACCCCGAAGCCAACACATACCTCGACAGACCGCGCCGAAAAGGTTATGAATTACCCGAGACGGCGTGACCCAAGTTCCCCTCGCCCCTTTTGGGAAGAGGAGCTAGGGGTGAGGGGCGTGGAGCGAAGACCCCTCACCCCCGTCCAGCCGCTGGTCCGGTCCGCAGTTCTTTGCGATACCGACCGGGGGTGTAGCCGGTAGCGCGGCGAAACGCGCGCGACAAATATTGCGATTCCGTGAAACCGCAACGGTTGGCGATCTGCTTGATCGGCAAATCCGTGACGAGCAAGAGTTCCTTGACCTGTTCGATCTGAACGCGGAGTATCTCCTGATGGATCGTCCGGCCTAGAAGCTCCTTCAGGCTGGGCTCCAGCCGCGAGCGGGAGACTCGTACGTGCTCGAGCACGTCGGCAACCTGGATACGATCGCAGGCGCGTTCCCGAATGAATCGCACCGCCCGGATCACTACCTGATCTTCAGTCGCCAGCACGTCGGTGGACTGTCGGGTGACCACGCCTCGTGGAGGGAGCGATATCTGCGGCGAGGACATCTCGCCACCGGCCATCATCCGGTCCAGGAGTTTGGCCGCTTCGTAGCCCATTCTGTCCGGTGCGAGGTCGACGCTGGTAAGTTGCGGAACGGAGAGCTTGCAGAGGTAGTCGTCGTTATCCACGCCAACGACAGCCACTTCGTCGGGCACCATCAGACCCGCCCGGTGGCAGGCGTCCAGCACTTGCAGTCCTCGATCATCGTTACATGCCATCACCCCGACCGGCTTGGCCAGCGAGCCGAGCCACTTGGCAATCTCGTTCTGCTCCAGCGTCCAGGTGTCGCCACGACGCCGCGTGCGTCGCGCATCGAATACGCTCTGCTGGAATCCGGCCTCTTCGATCAGTTGCACGAACCACTCACGACGCT
>JAAEQG010000464.1 GCA_024231775.1 bacterium | reverse complement strand
GCTGGTGGACTGCGACGACACCAACTCGTGCACGGACGACTCGTGCGATCCGGCCAGCGGGTGTGTTAACGACTTCAACACCAGCGGCTGCGACGATGGCGACGCCTGTACCACGGACGACACTTGCTCGGATGGCATGTGCGTGGGCGGACCGCTGGTGGACTGCGACGACACCAACTCGTGCACGGACGACTCGTGCGATCCGGCCAGCGGGTGTGTTAACGACTTCAACACCAGCGGCTGCGACGATGGCGACGCCTGTACCACGGACGATACTTGCTCGGACGGCGTGTGCGTTGGTGGACCGCCGCTGGATTGCAGCGATGCCAACCCTTGCACAGACGACAGCTGTGACACGGCACTGGGGTGCCAGTACGCACCGCTGTCTGACGGTACGCCGTGTGCAGACGAGTTCTTCTGTAACGGTGACGAGACCTGTCAGTCCGGCGTGTGTACTGACGGCCCCGATCCGTGCAACGAATACGAGCTCTGCGAAGAGGAGGGCCACGAGTGTTTCCCCGCCCCCGAGCGCTCCCATCCCGGCTGGAACTCGGAGGGGTTCAAGCTTGCGCTGACCGGCAATCAGCCGACCTACTGGTCGGCGCATTCGGGACATCCCGGACCGGATGCAGCCGCCGGCAGGTGGACCATGCTGGATGCCGCACCGTCCGGTCATCTGCCCGGTCGCCCTGATCCAGAAGGTTCCGACGAGCGCGTGCTGCGAGGTTACGTGGTGGCTTGGGCGGTGTTGCCCACCGGCGAGGAGATTCGCTGGAACCACCTTAAGGGTGACGCGGTGATCGTCAACTACGACAAAGCCACCGCCTGGGAGTACAACGCCGTCGCCTATCAGGCCCTGGATGGCGAGAATGGCCTGGAGACCAACAACGGGCTTGACCCCGGCGTGCTGAGCCTCAACGGCGTGGAGTACGACCAGAGCTTCGAAGTGTTGCTGCTGGACTTCTACGCGACTGGCATGACCGGTTTCAGTGGCATCCACACCCTCGCCCTGGACACCGACCTGACTCTCCTGCCGGTCAGCGTGGACCTGCGTCAGGACAACGGCCATGGGCTGCCTCCCGTTCCGGTGACCACTAAGGCGCGTTTCGACATCTGGAACCAGGAGGAGTCTGGCCCGTTCGGTTATGAGCGATGTATCACCTGTTGGGACCAGGCCCTGCTCAGCAGCTACGAACCGGCGGGACTGACGATCTTCATGCGCGAGTTTCTCCAGACCGACAAGGGCGTAGCCCGGATCGACGGCATGGAGAGCGGCGTGTGCCCGGGGAGCGAAGCCAACCCGCTGGTGGGCGTAGCCGCCAAGCACCTGACCTTTGGCGGTTTCGACCGCTTGCCCGTAGGCCGTGACACTGCGGGGATGAACCTTCCCGGTTGGGGCTACGATGACAGTGCGGTGGTCCGTGCGGATGTTACCCCCGGCGGCGGCGGAACGGGTGAGCGTCCGGGGGCTGGCCAGAGCGGTTCTCTTTCCGAGCCAGTGAGGGCGTCGAGTCTGGTGTCCTCGGCGACGACGGACTCCGGTGGTTTCGGTTCTCCGGAAGCTCTGGTGGTGGGACAGAACGTGCGGGCCAGCAGCAGCGAGAAGGGCAGCCTGCTGATTTTCCCGAAGGTCGAGCTGCGCTGGAACTCGGCGGGCGAGCTGCTCCAGGATACGTTCATCGACCTAACCAACGACCACGAGGACGAGGTCAAGGTACAGGTGTACTACGTCCAGGGTGATCCGCCGCTGACGGACGGTTAACGGATTGCGCCACAGAGGGTTACGCACTGGGTCCCAGACTGGTTTCGGACTGTTCTCAGGGTAATCAGGACACAACTCTGGCACAACTCTCGGCGAGCTATTGTCAAAAGTCGTTGATGCAGCATGATCAGGCGGCGGCCTTCTCGGGCTTTTCTCCATCGATGAAGCGGATGCCGGCGATCACATCCGGCAGCAGCTTCGCACCATTCAACG
>JAAEQG010000463.1 GCA_024231775.1 bacterium | reverse complement strand
ACGTCGGGAGTGTAGGGAAGGGTCCCGCTCTGAACGGCGGCTAGCATGCGCTGGTCGCGCCGACCCCGCTCCCTGCGCTTAACCTGCGCGTTGGCCAGCTTGGTTTCGGCGGCTCGGCGAGCTCTGGTACTCAGTCTCAGGCTTCTGCGGATCTTCATCGTTGGACTCTCGCCATCTGGGTGGAAAACGAGCTATTATGCCCAGTTCCTCGTCTTCGTCAAGGTCTGATTGACCCGGGAGGCCCGCGTTCTTACGATCCTCCTGCCCCGATTCGGGCGAGAGGATAGCGTATGAGGATGCGGCGGGCAACTCGGCAGGTGCAGGTTGGCGGGATCGCCATCGGGGGGGGGGCTCCGATAACCATCCAGTCGATGACCAGTACGCCCACGCGCGAGATCGACTCCACGGTGGCTCAGATCCGTGAATTCGCGGCGTCGGGGTGCGATTTGGTGCGGGTGGCAGTGCCCACCAGAAGCGATACGGAGGCGCTGGGGGAGATTCTCAAACAGGCCCCCGTACCGATCATCGCCGACGTACATTTCCACTACGAGCGTGCCTTGGAGGCGATCGAAGCCGGGGTGCACAAGATACGGCTGAATCCGGGGAACATCGCCGACCGCGCCCAGGTGGATCGGGTGATCGCCGCCTGCCGCGAGCGGGGCATCCCCATTCGAGTGGGGGTGAACGAGGGTAGTATCGTCGAGCGCGTGGACAAGGCGGTCCGGGCAACGGAACAGGCGATGCTGACGGAGAACCGACAGGGCTTGGCTGACCTGATGGTCCGCAAGCTGGAGTCGTTCCTGCGGATCTTCGAGGAGAACGATTTCGCGGAGGTCGTACT
This sequence comes from bacterium, assembly GCA_024231775.1. Classification (GTDB taxonomy): domain Bacteria; phylum Planctomycetota; class Phycisphaerae; order UBA1845; family UBA1845; genus JAAEQG01. The sequence goes on along the minus strand of JAAEQG010000463.1, from coordinate 8,742 downwards.
GAGTGCCAAGTGCATCGACGCCGTCCTGGCCATCGAGGTCAACCGGGCAATCGCCGAGCGTTTTGACTATCCCCTGCACCTGGGAGTCACCCACGCCGGGCCTCCGGAGACCGGGCGCATACGTTCGATCGCCGCACTCTCGGCGCTGTTGGCGGAAGGCATCGGCGACACCGTGCGGATCAGCTACGCAGCCGAATCCGCCGAGGAGGTTGCCGATGCCAAGGAGCTGCTCTGCTCGTTGGGTCTGCGCCAGCGCGACGAGCCCGAGCTGATCGCCTGCCCCACCTGCGGGAGGATCGAGATCGACTTGGTCAAGCTGGTGGGGGAGGTACGCCGCAAGTTGGTGGGGATCAACACCCCCATCAAGGTTGCGGTGATGGGGTGTGTGGTCAACGGTCCGGGTGAAGCGGAAGGCGCGGACGTCGCCGTCTGCGCCGGTAAAGGTCGCGGCGTGATCTACGTGCAGGGCCAACAGGTTCGAACGGTGGGAGAAGCGGACATGCTCGACGCCCTCTACGAGGAGTCCGTCAGGCTGGCGGACCGGGTGGAACGGGGTGAGGCTCAGCTCGGCAGTGCCTCGGTTACGTCCCCGCCCCCGCAGACGAACATGCGCTAGTGTCGGGCTGAGCGTAACGGTACACTAGTCAGCTTGGGCTGGGCGTGTTGGCCACAGAGTGTCTGCTCGTTCCCGCCCTGTGAAGCATGGTCAGCCCTGGTACGGAACACCACCGGTCTCGGCTGGGGCGTGGATCCCTGGGTACGGCAAGGAGAGGTTTGGTATGTACATTCGGACAGTAGGGATTGGCATCAGTATCCTCGTGGCTACGGCGGGCTTGCCCAAGGTCCGGGCCGGTGAGTCTGAGGGTGCCGCCGGGACGTACGCGCAGGGCGTCGAACAGCTCACCCAAGGCGACTTCGATACTGCCTTGAAGTTGTTCAGCCAGGCTGCTCGGGCCGACTCGGAGAACCGGGAGTACAGCCAGCAGTACGCGATGGTCCGCCGGGTGGTGAAGATGCGCAAGAGCATCGCGAGCGAGAAGAACCCGGAGAAGTGGCGGGCGAAGGCTCAGGCACTGCGGGCGTTCTACTTTGAGCAGTCGATCTACAAGGAGGCGTTGGCCCTTGATGGAGAGGACCACGCCCGGACGAATAGCGGCGACTCAGCCTCCAGACTGGCTGAAACCCAACTCATGTTGGGCATGAACGCCGAAGCTGCGGCGCTGCTTTCCGGCCTGAGCGAAGACGAGTCTACGTTGGCTGCGCGACTCCTGCTCGGTATCGCCTTGGCGCGGAATGGCGACATCGCCTCGTCGCGCACGACGGCGGCGCAATGCACGCTGCCCCCAGACGCGGGTCCGGGGATGCTGTTCGACTTGGCTCGGTTGCGGGCGTTGCTGGGGGATACGGCGGAAGCCCTGGACCTGCTCACCCGCTGCTTCGAGGCTACGCCTCCCAGCCGGCTGGCGGCGTTCAAGGACTACTCCAAGGAGAGCAAGGACCTCGGGGCTCTGGTGGCGAGCGCCGGATTCGCGAAGGTGCTGAAGACCGAATCCAAGGTGAAGGAATCATCGTGCAGCAGCGGGACCGGTTGCGGAAAATGTCCGAGTCGGGGGGGCTGCTCGACCAAGGGCGCCAAGCACCCGCCCAAGAAGAAGCCGTGACTCGCGGCGTGTATGGGGCAGAATAAGGGGACATTCTACTTTTCCAGCCTTTTACTGAGGTTAGGCCGAGCTATTGTCAAACGTGGTTGATGCCCTCGTGCCACCGCTCCGGTATTGCCGAACGATTGATCGCGCCGCGGAACGTTCCCCGAATCGGCGTTCAGCGCGCCGCGTTGAATCGCTCGAGTTGGATGCGCGGGGTCAGGTAATCTTTTTGGATAGGTTCATCGCGGCATAGATCCGTGGACAGGTACTTCTTGTTGGAATCCGCCAGCACGGTCACCACGGTCGCGTCCGGACCGAGTCGCTCCACAAGTTGCATAGCCCCGAGCACGTTGGCCCCGGAGGAAATCCCCACCGCAAGACCCAGGGTGCTGCACAACTCCTGGGCCATCAGGATGGCATCGCCGTCCCAGACATCGACGACCCGATCCAACTCTTCGAGATCGACGATGGAGGGGATGAACTCGTCGGAGATTCCCTGGATGCGATGGCGGCCGACCTTGGTTCCGGTACACAGCGTAGGAGAGTTGGCTGGTTCCAGTGGATGGACCCCGACCGCGCGCCCGTTCCTGCGGAGATACCGTCCTACCCCCATCACCGTCCCCCCGGTGCCCACCCCGGCGACGAACGCATCCGGCTTGCGACCAAACCGGGCAAGCTGACGCTCGATCTCCGGTCCGGTGGTCACCTCGTGGGCTTCGATGTTGATCGGGTTCTCGAACTGTAGCGGCTGATAGACGTGCTCGTGCTCCTCGGCGTAGGTCTTGGCCATGTCGATCGAGCCGAGGAATCCGCCCTGCTGGCGGGAGACGGGTACTACTTCGGCGCCGAGGTTGTGCATGAGCTGCACGCGCTCCTGGCTCATCCAGTCCGGCATGTAGATTCGCACCGGGTGGCCCAGCGCGCGTCCGATGGCGGCGAAGGAGATCCCGGTGTTACCGCTGGAGGCTTCGACGATGGTGTCGCCAGCTTGCAGTTCGCCGGACTCATAAGCCCGGCCGATGATGTGCGCCGCCATGCGATCCTTGACGCTGCCGGTCATGCTCATGACCTCGTACTTGGCGTACAAGCGGCGCGGCTGGCTGTCCAGGCGGAAGTGAATCTCGAGCAGGGGAGTGTTGCCCACCATGGCGGACAGGGCTTCTACTCGTGGACCATCGAGACTGCGGGAGCACATCTCACTCATGAATCGTCTTCTCCCCTGAGATCGGGCGCGTTTTTCAACCGGGTTGATTATATCGCGCCGGCCGGGCATGCCCAGATCGGGACGAACCTGTATAATCGTCGCTCGATTCGAGCGTGAAGCCGCCCCGCGCCGCCCAGGGCGGCCGCTGAACGAACCGCAGCGGCGTACGAGGTCCGAGAACCAGAGACGACCGATGAGCGCCCCCGTGGAGATAACCGCAGTTTCGGCCCCAGCGATCGGTATCCGGCAGTACCATCTGGGAGTCTTCGTGCTGCTGTGGCTTCCCCATGCGTATCTGGTGCGGCGTTTCTGGTTCGTCACCGATGACGCATTCATCTCGTTCAGGTACGCCCGCAATCTTGCGCTAGGGAACGGCCTGCGCTACAACCTGGGCGAGCATGTTCCGGTTGAGGGATACAGCAACTTTCTGTGGGTGTTAGTCGCCGGCGTGGTCGAGTTCTTGCGCGCTGACGTTACCTTCTGGATGCCGCTGATCTCCGCGGCGTGTGGCACGGTGCTGCTGTTTCTGGTGTTCGATCTGCTGCAGCGGCGACTGTCACTCGGGTTGCACATTGCCAGCCTGGCTACACTTGCGTTGGGGTTCTACCCGCCGTTCGCCCTCTGGTCGAGCAGCGGTCTGGAGACCATGCCTTTCGCCCTGCTGATCTTCCTGACCTTCGAGCGCCTGGTGCTGCGGGCGGGCGGGATCGGGGTGGTGGGCGCCGGGGTGTGTGGTTTGCTGACGGCGCTGATCCGGGTGGAGGGGATCGCCTGGGTCCTGGTGTTGGCGGTGCTGGCCTTCGGTGTGCGTCGCCGGGCCGGTGGGCATCGCGTCAAACCGTTTGTCTTGTTTCTGGTGATCCTGTTGACGGGGTACGCCGCGTACTTCGGATGGCGGTGGACGTACTACGAGGCGCTGCTGCCGAACACTCTGACGGCCAAGAGCGGTCTGCCACTGAGCTATCTGTGGCGGGGTCTTGATTATGTTGCCGTTCAGTTCCTTACGTTTCTGACGCCGTTTCTGCTCCTGCCCGGTACGGTCTTCGGCCTGCGGAGGGGGCGGCGACCGTTAGGACCGGCGATCGCGGCGCTGGCGTGGGCGTTTCCCGCGTATGCGATCGCGGTTACCGGCGACTTCATGGCGATGGGCCGTTTTCTGGTGCCCGGCTTGGCGTTCGGTACCGTTCTGCTGGCTTGGATGCTGAGCGATCTGGCGGAGCGGTGGATCCGGGGGCGTGCGTACGTAACCCTAATCGGCGTCGCGGTTACGGTGATTGGGGCGCTGCCGGCGTGGGACTACCACTTGGTTGCGGATGAGGTGCGAGCGCGGTTTCACTTTCAGGGCAACATGCGGACTCAGTTGAGCGAGTATGCCCAGTGGCAGTACCAGCGGCGAAACGTGGAGGCGTGGACTCTGCGCGGTAGGGCGTTGCGGGCTTACGCAGCGGAGGGGTTTGCTCCGGACGCATCGATGGTGATCGGGCTGATCGGCGCGGTGGGTTACTACTCCGATCTGTTTATTCTTGACGTCTATGGCCTGGTTACGCCCGCCGTAGCCCGGCGTGAGCTGCCGCCCGACGCGCCGAGGAGTTCGCCGGGACACGATAAGGGGGTCGGTCTGGAGTTCTTCATGGACCAGGCTCCTACGATTGTGCGCGTTGGGCTATTCGCGGAGGACACTCCGCAGGCCGCGGCGAGTCGGGCCCGGGACTGGGCGGACGCCCTGCGCAGGAACTGGCCGACGCTGGGGATTCAGCAGCGGTATGTCCCCGACTTGGTCAGGCTTGACCAGCCCGCCCAAGACGGTCGCCTGCAATACCTGATCGTCGGGCGTCTGTTGGAATACGGGGTGGACTGGCGGCAGGCTTGGGCCGAGTTCGCCGAGAGTGTGGACCGCCTGGCCGCGACGGGTGAAGTGCCGGTCGTAACCGTGTCACATGAACTCTAGTGCTTTGGCAACCGTAGTTCTTCGGGTGGCATGGGCAAACTCGTTTGCCCGTGCGCGTGGGTCCATGACAGTCTAGGCGGGCTGATTCGGCCCACCGCGCGTCCATGTTGCCAACGCATCGAGAACCCCAACGGGGCGTCATAGATCAGCCCAGGGCAACGCCCTGGGGCCTCGTGGCCGAGACAAACACAAGCCCTGAAAGGGCGGCATAGCCTCGTTTCGCCCTTTCAGGGCTTACGTTGCTTTGGGCAATCCCTCCCCAGGGCGTTGCCCTGGGCTGTCATAGAGCGCCCTTTCAGGGCGAAGAGGGCCATCCACGCGCAGGCATCGCTCGGCGACAGAACGCTCATAAGCCCGCCCACAGTGTCACGCACCCCGTGCGCGTTGGTCTTCCAATGACACGGGCAAGCTGCTGCTTGCCCATGGCACCCATTATCAGAGGATTGACGGAGCGCTAGCGGTACTTCTTCGCGATGCTGTCGATGCGCTCAAAGGCTTTTGCCAGTAACTCGTCGGCGGGCAGGAACACGACGCGGAAGTGCTGCGTTCCGGGACGCTGGCCGAAGCCGCTGCCGGGCACGATCACCACGCCGGTCTCTCGAATGATCTCCGTGCATAACTGACTGTCGGGCACGCCCAGGTCCACCCGCGGGAATGCGTAGAACGCTCCTTCGGGTTTGACGCAGGTGATTCCGTCAATCGCATTGAGGCCTTCGACGGTGATGTCGCGGCGGCGCTGCAGGGCCTCGATGAACTGGTGCAGGTTGGACTGGTCGCCCTCCAGGGCGCCCTTGATAGCGTACTGCTGCGGGTGGTTGGCGCTCAGCCGGGCCCGCTCCATTTTGCGGATGGCTTCGCAGTAGTCCTCGAGCATCTCCGCCGGTCCGCTGACCACCCCCCAGCCGATACGGAATCCCGGGACCACATACGACTTCGAGAGTCCGTTGAAGGTGATCACCGGAACCTCGCTGGACAACGCCGCCGTCGATACGTGCTCCCTGCCGTCGAAGATGAGCTTGTCGTAGATCTCGTCGCTGAAAATCACCAGGTTGTGCTCCATCGCCAGATCGATCACTGCCTGGAGGCTCTCTCGGGGATAGAGTGAGCCGGTGGGGTTGTTCGGATTGATCAGCACAATGGCCCGGGTCTTGTCGTTGATCTTCGATTTAATGTCCGCTACGTCCGGGCGCCAGCCGTTCTCCTCGTCCAGATAGTAGGGGCGGTTCTCCGCCTCCAGTTTGGAGAGGATCGCGGTGTACAACGGATATCCGGGCGAGGGCGTGAGCACGTTCTCACCGCGGTTGACCAGGGCGATGAGGGCGAGGTCGATGGCTTCGCTGCACCCGCTGCAGATGTAGGTGTGCTGAATCCCGCCGATCCCCTTACGCTCCGCGGAGCGCCGCACGGCGCCCAGGGCTTCATCAACGCCGTCCGACCCCGAGTAGCCGAGGTTGTTGGCCAGCATCGCCTGGTACGAGTCGTCCAGGATGTGGCGCGGGGGGGCGAAACCGAAGATGTTCGGATCGCCGATGTTCAGGTAGAGCATGTCCTTGCCGGCGGCTTTGGCTTCATCGGCGATGCACAGGATGTCCCGAATGGCGTACTTGATGTTCTCGGTTCGGGTGGCAGGAACGATACGTTTGGTTGCGCTCATGGGGCCAACTCCTCTGACGGTTAGTACGGCGAATGAGCGTAGCTTTGCTCTTAGGTCTGGTCAAGACTGTGGCGTTTCTCCGTGTTGACCGGGGGGCATCCCGCACAAGGTGGCAGAAACTGGCGAGGGTGGCATGGGCAAGCAGCAGCTTGCCCGTGGAATCGTCCAACACGGGCAAACAGGTTTGCCCATGCCACCCTAAGCGGGATGCACCCGGTTGATCGGCTGTCGCTGGCGAAGGTTCGCCAAACGACAGCCGCCCCGCAGCCAGAGGCGTTGCGGGGCGGCTTCGGTTATCGGAGGTCACCAAGGCACTATGCGTCAGGGGGTTGGGAACGTCTCTCCTGGCGCGGGGATCGGGTCTTGGCCCGTTTCCTCCGCTCGGGCTTGGTTGGTTTGTGTTTCGTTGGGGCGATTCGCTCGGCGGCGTCGAGCAGGGCTTCGGTCATGAAGTCGCCCGGGCCGAGTTTGTCGGCCTTGGTGAGCGACTCCAGCGCGTCAGCCTCTCGTCCGGAATAGAACTGATGGTACCCCAGGAGCAGCCAAAGAGCGGGGTCGTCGTTCTCTTCCTCCGCGGCGGTGCGCAGGGCTTGGGTGTGGGCTCTGAAGTCCGCAGGGTCACCATAGTCCCGGCGGATATCCAACGCCAGATAGGCGATCTTGGGCTGGAGCTGAAACGCACGGCGCAAGGCGGGGAGTGCCTCGTAGTATCTGCCGATCGCCACCATCGCGTGCCCGGCGTGGATCCGACTGGCTGGATCGCCTTGGTTGATCTTGGCGGCGCGGATGAAGTTGCGCACAGCCTGCGAGTAGTCGCCGCCGCGGAATGATTGCAGTCCGTCGCTCATTGCGTCGGCGTAGCTGCGCCGGCCGAGTTCGTTACGCCGCTCCCATTCGGCGTAGCGTCGTCCGTCCCGCCGGCCTTCGTCATAGCCGCGGTCGAACGACCCGCCACCGTGGTAGTCGCGGGCGTAGGGGGCATCGTAATACCGCCAGCCTGGACGGCGGTATCTATCGTCGCGGTCATCGTAGTATCTCCACGAGGAACCGCGTTGACGGTAGTAGCGGCTGCGGTAGCTTCGGTCGTATCGCTCGCGGGCCGAACCGTAGTCGCGTGCTGGTCTTCGCCAGTGTCGCTCGTAACGGTCGTAGGGCGGCTCGGAGCGGTAGTCGAGAGAATCGTCGCCGTAGCGCCGGTCTTCGATGTAGTACACGCCGCCCCAATCGCTTGGATCGTCTGCGATCCTGCGGGCCGGGCGCTCGTCCGCCGTCGGTGGAGCATCGCTGCGACTCTCGCGCTCCTGCGCTTGGCCCCGGGCGGCCGACGCCGCCAGTAGCAGAATGGTAAAGGCTGCCAGCGCTCCACATTTGGTTATCCGATTCCTCGCTCGGCTCATGGTGGTCCTCCGTCTCGTCAGCGCCTCTGTTCAGCCGGCCCTTGACCGCCGCCTCCGCAACCGTTGGTATCGGAGCTACTTGATTATACTCGGCAATCGACGGTGGGGTTGCGGAGTGCATGCTGCCGAGGCGGGATGGCTTCCGACGCGGACTGACGTAACCTACTTCCAAGGGGTAGGTTATGGTCGATGCGGAGTTGGTCAGGCCCATCGGGGATCGCTGAGGTTCCCCGATGTTGAAGGAGCGGCGCGCAGTGCGTTGCAGGACCGTACGCTTGCGCTCACGGCGTCGTTTTGGGGACCGGGGTTGATGGCGGTGACGCGGTCCAGTGACTCCAACGTTGCAGGCAAGAGTTGCCCGTAGCTTCTCGCAAACGCAGCAAGCGTGGTGTATGCGAGGCGCTGGCTTTTTGGCGGGATGCGTTGTGCGATTGGCGGTTGGAGCCTAACCTGTGCGCTTTAGCGCGGTCTGGTGCGTGGGCGAATGGCGCAGGACGTCCATGCGCCCACCCCCCGCAGATACGGAGACGTAGCTTGACCACGATGCAACCCGCTGATCTGGAATCCGCGGGCGATCAGCAGGCGGCGGATGTTGCAGACGTTCATGCGCCGGGCGGCGGCGATGCGCTCGGCAGGCCGGCCGTGTGTGGGGGACCGGGTGCGGTTTGTGAATCCCACTCCGGTGCGTTGGAACGCCCTCTGCACGAGATCCACCGTCCCGCCGTTACGCAGGGCGATGCGAAGACCGAGTTAGAGGCTTACAAGCTGGCCCTGCGCAAGTACGCTCCCGCGGCGCACGGGCTGCCCTGGGTGTGCGAAGCCCACTGCGTGCGTTGTGGTGAGGTCGTGCCGGCCCGCTTCATTCGGGAGGAAGACGCCGACTCCGTAGTGTT
>JAAEQG010000462.1 GCA_024231775.1 bacterium | reverse complement strand
GGATAACCACACCAGCAGCCAACCCACCGCCTGGGTACTGACAGACGGCACCCTCACCGCCGACAAGATCCCCTCCGAGGGAGTAATCCAGGTAGCCAGCAGCGACGGGGCCGAACTGGTCCGCATCCTGGGCGGCTCGAGCGGTTCGGATACGCTGGAAGTCGCGACCGGCAACGCCGCTAACGTCGAAGGTACTATCTACCAGCTCGAAGGCAATAACCGGATCGAGCTATCCTACGGCACCATCCTGATGGAGGCCGGTGATGCCAACACCTACGAGCAGCCCCAGGTGATCATCGACTTCGACGATATGCCGCGGGAACACGTCGACGATGGCCTGCGGGTGGATATCGACGGGGCGATGGTGCCCGGCGAGTCCGGCGGCGTGACGGGCGCTTCGGCCGACGATGTCTTCACGCTCACTTCGGACAATGACAACCCCCTGGCTCTCCAGTCGGTCAAGCTGATGTCCACCAGCGGGGGCACCCAATCGGTAGTCTTTACCGCCGTGGCCTGGAACACCGTTGTCGAGACCGAGACGGTAAGCTTCACCGGCGACGGGAACTTCCATACGGTGAGCTTCAGCACCTTAGGCGACGAGCTTCGCGAGGTATCCTGGTCGCTGGAGACCGATCAGTTCATCGACGATATCACCGCCATCGACAACGTGACGCTGGACTTCTGGAGCGCCTGGGGCGAGATGACCAGCCACACCAACAGCGGATTCCGGCTAGCT
>JAAEQG010000461.1 GCA_024231775.1 bacterium | reverse complement strand
GGGATTCCTTACTTCATCGACCGGCGCAGACCGACCACTCATCATCCCCTGGTCGAGTGGTTGCGCGGTCTCGTACAGTTGGCCGTGGACGGGTTTGCGCCGGGGACCGCAGCTCTGCTGCTCAAGACCGGGTTGCTGTCCATCGATCGTGCAGACGCCGAACGCGTCGAGAATCACCTGATCGCCACCGAACTGATCGGCGTATCAGCTTGGACGCGCACCTGGAAGCCCGTACTCGATCGCTGGCGCGCGGACGACAGACCTTCCCGCCAACGTGCTGTCGAACAACGCCATGAACGCCTGAACCAAGCCAGGCAAGAGGTGTTCGACCAGCTAGCCCCCTGGGTGGAGTTCGCCCGCGACCAGGAAGCCCGGTCAGCCCGGACCTGGGCGGAGGGAATCACCGCCGAGTTGGAGCGTTTCGGAATCCACACCCAGTTGGAGGAGTGGGCCTGCTCCGCCGAACAGGACGGCGACTTAGACCGGGCTGCGGAGCACCGCCAGATCATCCGCGACGTGGGCGAACTGCTCGAAGACCTGGCCGGGGTACTGCCGGACGAGCCGCTGACCCTGGGCCAACTCGCCCAGATGCTCGACTCGGCTTTGGCCCAGTTCACGCTCGGCCTTACCCCGCCCACGCTGGATCAGGTGTTGGTCAGTGGCATCGAGCGGAGTCGCAACCCCGACCTTCGCGTGCTCTTCCTGCTCGGGTTCAATGACGGCGCGTTCCCCGCCGCCCCCGCGGAGGACGCCATCCTCAACGACGACGACCGTGAGTGGTTGGAGTCACGCGGGATGGAACTGCCCCCATCCTCTAGGACCCGTCTGCTGGAGGAACGGCTCCTGGCTTACGTGGCGTTTACGCGTCCATCCCGGAAGCTGGTAGTCTCTTACGCCGCCCTCGACGCTTCAGGGAGCCAGCTAAGCCCCTCGCCCTATCTGGAGGATCTTCTGGCGGTCTGTCCCCAAGCCACTCAGCCGTTCGTCGATGATCCGTTCAGGTCCAGGTCAGACTGGTCCGTACGCAACCCCGCCGATCTGTCCGCCCACCTTGCCCATGAGTTCAGCGCTCGCCCTCCCCGCGAGCTTGACGATTCACCCCGGCGGGGCTTTTGGAACGCGCTCTACGAGCGTGTCCGGATCGATCCGCGGATCGGCGACAGCGTGCGCCGTACCCTCGCCGCCTTGGACTATGACAACCGGGCAGCCCTTTCGAAATCATCCGTAGCCAACGCCTATCACCAGCTACTGCACACCAGCGTCTCGCGGCTGGAGACCTTCGCCACCTGCCCGTTCAAGCACTTCGCCGAGTGGAACCTGAAGCTCGAGCCCCGGCGCTCCGTGCGCCTTCAGCCGGTGGACGTGGGCAAGATACACCACGCCGTGCTCGAGTTAGTCGTCGAGCGGGTCATTCACGAGCAGCGCTCGCTGGTTGATCTCACCGAGGTCGAACTGACCACCCTGCTCGACCAGGCCCTTGGCGAGGTGACCGAGAGCTTGCCCGAAGCGTCAAGCGCCGCGACGGCGCGCGATCGATACATTCTCGAGCGCAGCCGTTCTCAACTCGGGCGCGTGCTCCGCGCTCAGCAGGCCCTTGCGGCGTTGGGCGCGTTCCTCCCCGTCGCCGCCGAGCTGCGCTTCGGCTTCACAGATGGAGGCGGTCTTCCACCGCTGGAAGTGGACACCCCGGACGGACGACAGGTCTGCCTGCGCGGGATCATCGACCGCGTGGACCTGGCCGGCGAATCCCCCCAGACCTTGGGCCTGGTGGTGGACTACAAGCGAACCCGGGACAAGCGCCTCGATCTGTGCAGCGTCTATCACGGACTCGCCCTGCAACTGCTCACCTATCTCCTCGTGCTCGAACAGCAGGGGCTGGACGGTCAGCCGGTTGTTCCCGGCGGGGCGTTGTACCTGTCCCTGCTGGAGTCCTACGAACGGGTGGCCCATCCGGACGACGCCGCTCCAACGCCCGAAGCCACCGCCGGGTTGTTCCAACCTCGTGGACTACTGGACCTGGCCCACGTCGGTCAGGTGGACCGCACCTTCACCGAGACCGGGCGGTCAGAGAACTACCAGGTAGCCCTCAAGAAGGACGGTACGTTAAGCCGGGTCGATTCTTCCGATGCGGCGGGGTCGGCGGACTTTCGCCTTCTGCTCGGACGGGTTAGGCAGTGCATCGGCCGACATGCTGACGGGATCCTCGACGGAAACGTAGCCGTCTCCCCGTATCGCCTGGGCACCTTCTCGCCCTGTTCCTGGTGCGATCTGCAAGCGGTGTGCAGATTCGAGTTTCCGACGTCAACCGTACGCTATCTGGAGAAGATGAAACGGTCCGCGGTGTTCGCCCAACTGCGCGGGTGAGCGGAGACGCTGCCGCCGCCGATACGCTGGAGTGT
>JAAEQG010000460.1 GCA_024231775.1 bacterium | reverse complement strand
GGAGGGCTGCAACCCTCTGCCGAGCCCGTTTTCTTCTTTAGCTCTGCGGACCTCGCCACATCCTGAGAGCCCCACAAGCTATGCTCTGTTTATGCTATGCTGCCCTTTACGAAAGTCAAGGCATATTTCGCATTCAGCCACTCAGCTGGTCTCCCGGACGGCCGACTGAGCCAAGGAGAGGATGGGAACCCTCGTGGCTCAGCCACCGCGCGGTCGCGGCCGCCCGTGTGGTGATAGGTTTACGAGAGACCCGGGAGGGGACCCTGTCTATCCCACGTCGGCTCGCCGATCTCGCCACCATGACCGCCACAAGGGGCGATTTGGCCAGCGCTGACCAAGGGGGGCAAGCCGGGGACAGGGCCAGCGGCCGCCACGCTGGCCGGAAGAACAGTGCCCTTACCCTTCCCGAGAAACCCGGCTGCAAAACCGCGCATTCCACGGAAACCACGTGGGTTTTCGGCAGCCTTCGACTGTCAGGCTAGCATTCCGAGATTCAAGGTCCTAATGTGCTCTGTAAATACGGGCCGACAAGGCTTGCTGGCCACTGTGCTCCGCTATCCGAGCCCCAGGCCAGGTCACGGTCGCAGCCGCGGACCGGGCCCTCAATGTAGGCCGTTGGATTATCCTGTTCGAACCATCCATCGCTGCCGGGGCTACGAACAACATAGCCCTTTTTCCCCACTCTCTGATACTCCAAAGGCCAGCCCCAGCCCCCAGTGGTGGGCAGTTTTCCGCCCGTGGTTGGCTCTAGCAGCGTGGCGAGATCCTCGATCGTTTCTGCTTCGGGGCAGTAGCCGTGCTTGTCTGTGAACCCTTCGAGACCCTCGACAACGAGTCGTATTTTGAGCCACGTCAGGCATTGCCGTCTGAAATTCCAGGAATTCAGGAGAGCAGGGGCTACGATCAGGGTCAAGAAGAGCCAGCACGCTAGTAGAGATCCGACGCCAATGCGCAGTGCGAATGAGTCTGTTGCAGGTGGCCTGGGCTGAAACCTGACATGTTGTCCGCCGAAATACTGCCTGACCGCTGGGTGGAACAGGAATCGGATTACCCTGACTGCAAGCAAGATACCAACAGCACAAAACAAGCAACGCAAAAAGAGCCTTAAACCAGCGAGCAGAGGGCCCACTACGGTGATCGTCGACAGCCACCACGGATGCGATCCCACCAGGCTCTGAAACCCTGCCCAGTAGAGGATAGGTCCGGTGCAGAGCGCTGCCCCGACCACCGTCTGGAACACCGCAAGAATGACAATTCCTCGTCCGAGCTGGCGCATAGCCGCCCTCGCGGCATTACTCTGACTTGCCTCGGCCTTTCTGTCGTTTTCGCTGTAATCGCTAAACACACCCCCCCCTTCCTGAGGTCGGCTTTTGACGAGCAACGGCAACGGAAAAACTCGGATGGGCTGGCTGGCGTGGCGGTTTGCTCGGTAGGTGAGTGCTTTCAGTCTTCACGTCAGAAGGATACTACCAGATCCGGCGCGAAACCAAATGAGGCCCCCAGCTCCTCAGCCACGCGCAAGACCCTCCGCCCGTGCGCGCTAAACCGCCCTACAACAGCGCGCACTTTCCCGGTCACTTCATCGACGGATGGACTGTCGCCTGCGTCGCTCGGCTGCGGCAAAACAGGCCTCCGCCCGCCTCTCGGCTTCCTCGCCGGTTTCGACAAAATAGTGTCGACGAGCGAAGGCGGGGAGGCAGATATTGGTTGAGGAGCGGATGAGCTGCTGCAGGTCCTCCAGGCGGTATGTCCACACCCGCGCCGTCCCGTCATCCGACGCGGTCAGAACACGAGAGCCGTCGGGACTGAACGACGCCGTTTCAACCGTGTCGAGATGTCCCCACAGGATCAACGGATTTTCAGGATCCGCCAGGTCCCATAGCAACGCCGACGCGCCGAACGGGGTCACGACGCGAGAGCCGTCCGGACTGAACGACGCCCTGGGAAGGAGAGTGCCAGGTCTCTCCAGAACCAGCGGATTTTCAGGATCCGCCAGGTCCCACACCCTCAAGTGGGTCATCGACGCGGTCAGAACACGAGAGCCGTCGGGACTAAACGACGCCAAGAAAATCCAGTCGCCGTGGCCCAGTACCAGCGGGTTTTCAGGATCCGCCAGGTCCCACACTCGCGCCGTTTCGTCCTCCGACGCGGTCACGACATGAGAGCCTTTGGGACTGAATAACGCCGAGAAAACATAACCGGAATGTCCCTGAAGGACCAGCGGATTTTCAGGATCCGCCAGATCCCACACCCGCGCAGTCCCGTCTTTCGACGCGGTCACGACGCGAGAGCCTCCAGGACAGAACGATGCCGAGAAGACACGTTTGGTATGGCCCTCCAAGACTACTGAATTCGCGGGATCCGCCAGGTCCCATACCTGCACCGTCCGGTCGCCCAACACGGCCACGACGCTTGAGCCGTCGGGACTGAACGACGCCGAGAAAGCACGTTTGGCATGGCCCTCCAGAACCAGCGAATCCTCATGAGCCGCCAGGTCCCGCACCTTCACCGTCCGGTCACCTAACACGGTCGCGACGCGAGAGCCGTCCGGACTGAACGACGCCGAGGGATCATGATTGGAAACATGAGCGCTGCGGCCTTTCAGTACGATCGAATTATCAGGATCCGCCAGATTCCACACCCGTGCCGTCCCGTCTTTCGACGCGGTCACGATGCGAGCGCCGTCGGGGCTGAACGACGTCGAGAGAATATTACCGGAATGTCCCTGAAGGACGAGCGGGTTTTCGGAATCCACCAGGTTCCACACCCGCGCAGTCCCGTCGTCCGAGGCGGTCACGACGCGAGAGCCGTCGGGGCTGAACGACGCGGTTCGAACCCTGTCGGCATGTCCCTGAAGGACCAATGGATTCTCAGGATCCGCCAGGTCCCACACCAACACACCCCAGTCGACCGACACGGTCACG
>JAAEQG010000459.1 GCA_024231775.1 bacterium | reverse complement strand
GTCGTTTCAAGGAAAAGTTTGCTGCCAAGCGGGAGATGTTCACCGGGTTGGTCGAGGGGCAGGAGCCAAAGGTGCTTTGGATTGGCTGCTCCGACTCGCGCGTCATCCCGGAACTGATCAGTGGAACTGCCCCGGGCGATCTGTTCGTCGTGCGGAACGTCGCCAACGTGGTGCCCCCTGATGGCACGTCTGGCGATGCCGTGGGGGCGGTGATCGAATACGCCGTTCTGCACCTGCACGTTTCCCACGCCGTCGTCTGCGGGCACACCGGGTGCGGCGGCATCAAGGCGCTGGAGGGGCACGTCAATATGTCCCGCGAGCCGCACATCGCCCGCTGGGTGGAACTGGCCCGACCGGCCCGCACCCAGGTAGAGGCGTCGGGCGTACCGGAGGAAGCGCGCTATCTGGAGACGATCAAGGCGAATGTGCTGTTGCAGTGCAAGAATCTGACGAGTTACCGTTGTGTCCGCGACGTAGTCAAGGCCGGACAGTTAAAGATTCACGGCTGGCTATACGATCTGAGCAGCGGCGATTTGCTGGCCTACGATGAGCAGTCGGGTGGGTGGGGTGCGCTGCCTGCGCTGGAGTAGATGCGCGCCGTGACGCGAGCACCTAGTGCGGTTGAGATCCGTCCTCTCTACACCGTGGACGCGTGCCGGGCGGCGGAGCGGCTCCAGCACGATGTGTGGAAGCTGGACGACGTCAAAATCCTGCCCGACCACCTGCTGATC
>JAAEQG010000458.1 GCA_024231775.1 bacterium | reverse complement strand
GACCTTTGTGCCTCTGTGGTAAATTGCTTTTCAGCGACAAACGATGTTACTCCCCTCCCCGTTTCGGGGAGGGGTTGGGGGAGGGGTCCCCCCGAAATCACGGCCCCGCGGTGTTATTGTTCTCGTTGCTCTCCCGCACCATGCCCCAGGTCGTGGCGGAGTTCAGCGAGTCCACGTAGGCGTACACGTCCTGTCCGGTCGGCAGAGGCGGCGCACTGCTACTCGGCGGAGCCAGGTAGTACGGGTCTCCTCCGTTATTCTGCAGCGTCAGGCTTTGCCCCGAGTTCAGGTTCGCCGTCACTCTCCAGTATCACCGGCTACCCGCAGGTCATCGATCATCAAGGCAGGGTCGCCTTCTTGACCACCACCGGCAGGTATATCGGCTGCACCGCCGGCCCGAAGGTCGCGCTGGCGCTGCCCGTGTCGCTCCCGTACCGGTATGCCGCCGTGTTCACCACACTGCCGCCCGATTGAGCGTACGTCACCACCCACGACCACGTAATGGAGTCATTCTCCGTCACGGTGCCCGTCCAGGAGATCATGTTCCCCGCCGCGAGGGTCGCCCCACTCTGTTGCAGCCAGTGATCGAACCCGACCTGCGAGGGCAGGGTGTCGCTCAACAAGACGCCGCTCGCCAGTGATTCCCCGTCATTCTGCAACGTCACCGTGTAGGTCACCGCCTCGCCCTCTTCCACGTCAGCCTGCGACGTTACCGTCTTGCTGATCACCAAGCTCGGCGCGGTCTTCACCGTGAACGTGGCCTCATCCGAGCCT
>JAAEQG010000457.1 GCA_024231775.1 bacterium | reverse complement strand
CGTGCGTCTGAACGGGCGCGGTGTGGCGCGGCGCAGCGTCAGGCTTGCCGGCGGCCTGCAATTCGAGGATATCTTCTTCAACGTCGACCTTCACGAGAAAGGCGCCGCGCAGGTCGAAATCGCCGTCGAGCCGTTCGCCGATGAAGCGACCGCGGAAAACAACCTGGTCCGGCGCAGCGTGCGGGTTGTCAACGAGAAGATCAACGTGCTCTGCATCGAGGGCAGCGGCCGCTGGGAGTACCGTTACCTGCGCGCCATGCTCAAGCGCGATCCCCGGATCAACGCGACGTTCATCGCCACGCGCGCCGGCCCTGAGATGGCCCGCAATTCATCCGAGTACAGCGCGCGCTTTCCCGAGCGACGTGACGAGGCCTTCCAATACGATCTGGTCATTCTCGGCGATGTGGACTCGGAGTTCTTCAGCGGAGACGAGTATCTCAGGCTCGAGGAGTTGGTCAGGGAGCGCGGCGGATCGCTGCTGATGCTGTGCGGTGCGCGCTTTGCGCCGTCCGGTTACTCGGGGACACCCGTGAAAAAGATGCTTCCCGTCACGTTTGATCCTGAAGGTGAATGGGAAGTTGTGGATGACGCCGTCTATCCGACGCTGACTCCCGAGGGAAGAAGCAGCCTGGTCATGACGCTGGAGCACGACCGGGAAGAGAACGACAATGTGTGGAGCCGTGTGGCGCCGCTGGTCCGCGTGCCCCCCCTGCTCGAAGCGCGCCCCGGAGCCACCGTGCTCATGACGCTTTCCGACGCCGGCTCCCGTGTTGACCGGTATCCGCTGGTGGCGTGGCAGCGTTACGGAACGGGCAAGTGCATGCTCATGGGTACCGACCGCATGTGGCTGTTGCGATTCAAGACCGGCGACAAGTATCACTGGCGGGTCTGGTCGCAGTGCATCCAGTTCCTGACGCTTTCGCGCCTGATGGGTGAACACAAACGCATCCGGCTGGAAACGGACCGGGCTATGTACCCGGTAGACGGGCAGGCGCGGCTTTACGCCCATGTGCTCGACGACAGGTTCGAACCGGTCATGCAGTCCGGGTTTGGAGTTACGGTGACTCCGCTGGACGTGCCGGGCGCCCAGCGGCAAAGCGTGGCGTTGCGGCCTGACGCCGAGAATCCGGGCCTTTACGAGGGGTTCTTCTCGCCAACTCGTCCCGGGCGTTACCGGGTGGAAGCAAACGAGGGCGATCGCTCGCTGT
>JAAEQG010000456.1 GCA_024231775.1 bacterium | reverse complement strand
TCTGCCGCCACAGCGACGAACCGGGATGGGTTCCAGAGCCTGGTGGCAGCGGTGGGACTGGAACAAGTCGGGTTGGTTCTGGTCATCGACGTCTCGCGTCTGGCGCGCAACTGTAGCGACTGGTACCGGCTGCTCGATCTGGCCGCTCTCTGCAACAGCCTGATCGGCGATGCCGGGGCGATCTATGACCCTCAGGACTATAATGACCGGCTGCTGCTGGGGATCAAGGGAACGTTGGCCGAAGCGCAGTGGCACGCTATGCGCCAGCGACTCAGTGCGGCACGGCTGAACAAGGCCCGCCGTGGTGAACTTGTCTTTCGTCTGCCGGTGGGGTATGATAGGGTCGGGGACGGCCAGATCGTGCTCACACCCGACCGGGAGGTGCAGGGGGCGATCCGGCTGGTGTTCGAGTTGTTCGACCGGCTGGGCAGCGCCCGGGCGGTCTTGCTCGAACTGGTGCGACAAAAGATCGAGTTGCCGCGCCGCTTGCAGAGCGGACCAGATCGAGGAGAGATCGAATGGGTCCGAGCCAGGTATATGGCCGTCTATCAGATATTGAAGCATCCGGCCTATGCCGGGGCCTACTCCTACGGCAAGCACTCCCGGGTTCGTCTGCCAGAAGGGAAGGTCGTGACCCAACGACTGCCGTTGGAAAAGTGGGAGGTGCTGATTCAGGATGCCTTTCCTGCCTACATCTCGTGGGAGCGATACATGCAGAACCAAGAGCGACTGCGTGAGAATGCTCAAGGAGCGAACTGGAACAAAGGCGCTCCGCGCAAAGGGCAAGCCTTGCTACAGGGAATCGTCATCTGTGGTCGTTGTGGACGACGGATGCGGGTGCGTACCGGCGGACGACGGCCAGCCTACGCCTGCTACCAGGCGAATCGCGACTATGGTGCGCCGCGCTGTCAGCATTTCACCGCCCACCACGTCGATGAAGCAATCGTCGAACTCTTCCTCGAAGCGATCCAGCCTGCTCGCCTGGAAGTCGCCCTGGCTGCAGTGGAGCAGATAGAGCTTCAGCGGCAGACGTTGAACGAGCAATGGCAGAAACGGTTGGAGCGGGCGCGCTACGAAACAGACCTGGCGCGACGGCGCTACGAACGGGTCGATCCGGACAACCGCCTGGTAGCGGGGGAACTGGAACAGCGTTGGGAAGAAAAGCTGCGAGAGTGGAAGCGGTTGGAACAAGAGTGGCTCCAGGCGCAACAGCAGGAACTGGCCCCCTTGAGCGACGCTGACCGG
>JAAEQG010000455.1 GCA_024231775.1 bacterium | reverse complement strand
TCCATCGCTCGAGTGTGTTGGACCAGGTCCTCGACCACATCACGCAGCGGGTGCGGGTCAGTCGTCACCCTCACCTTGTCGCGGAAACGGCGCACGGGGCCCGGTGGACTGGGCGTTGCCGGGGTCCAGGCAGAAACAGCGCGCTGGACGTTCTTCAGGTCCCACTGGGCGCACCGCACCTCGTAGGTCACACGATCGGCGAGCGACGGGGTCTCCTCAGCCGCGACCTGGCAGATCGTCCACAACTCCTCAAGGGCCTTACGGATGCTACCGGATGTTCCGGTCAGCTTTACCTGGGTGATCGTCCAGCTGCCGTCAGACCTTGGTCCAGCGATATCTGAAAGCGCTTCGACGACCGGCCCGACGGACTGTGGGTCCTGGGCCCAGGCTCGGACGGCATCCCGCAATGCCGACTGGTACTGAAACCAGAACCCGCGGATCGAGACTGGTCCCCCACGAGCCCGGTTGGGGTAGGCTCGGGCCCAGGCGATCCGCAAGCGTTCAAACTCGTCCGATGGCATCTGCTCGCCTCCACTCCCCCTGGATTATGCCACAACCGGCCACGGCCACGGTGCCACGGCGGGCCGCCGCGTCGGGAGGCACACCGAATAGGGACACTGTTCTTATCATTCTATCAGTTCCCGCTCTCGGCGGAAAAAGAAGGTGCCTTGGGGCCTTTGGGGTTCGCGCGCTAGGTGGTGCGTCGCAGCGAATTCTGCAGGCGTTTGCGGCAAATGGTCTTGCGTGACCAAATAATCCACCCTGTCGCATGCTAATCCCAAACGAATAGGCACCCGGGGGGAAGCGGCGCATCGAGAGCGGATCATTTCCCTTTTTGTCCCGGCGGCGATGGGAGCATTGTCGAGGCGCACGCTCCCCGGCGGTCATGGCAAGCCGCCCCTGCGCCTGGGGTTGAAACCCCAGGCTTTTCGCCTGCGCCCCTTCAGGGCGCGCGCTCTTGAATAACCCGTACCTGGGGTTGAAACCCCAGGCTATACGACTGCGCCCCTTCAGGGCGCGCGGGGCAGGCTTTTTGAGCATCCTGCCCCTCGTCTAC
>JAAEQG010000454.1 GCA_024231775.1 bacterium | reverse complement strand
GTCCGCCTCCCGCTCGAACAAGGCCTCGCCATCCTCGAGCGGCTCATCGTTCGCGAGCGCATGGCACCCAACCGGCAGGAGATGCTGCTCAGGATCCGGGACGCCCTGCCCGAGCTGGAAAGAAGCCACGGCGCCTGACCAGCCGGCTCGGCAGCGAGACCCCGGGCGGCTACCCGGGAGCCCCCGGATCGACCAAATCTCACCTAAATCTGAACACGATCTTGGGACGATTTAGATCTTCCGAGTCCCTTACCAGTTTCGGATCCCTCAGCGTGGCTGTGTACGACGAGGCGGATCGCCCGATTCGCTCGGTCAGTGGGGCCATGGCTGCTGGCGGTTCCGGATTTCGCAGAGTCGGAACGGCGCCTTGTGGTGGGAGCAGCGAAGATGGCATGCCAAGCGACGGGGCCCTGACCGAGAGAGCCTACGACATCGCTGGGCACCTGGTTCTGGAGCGCCGCTGTCAGGACTATGTTGATGAGGACGGATCCATTCGGGTGCGGCAGGTCGAGACCCGGTACAAGTACAACGCCCGTGAGCAAATCTACGAAGTCTCCCAGAGTCACCTTGCATCCCCCCACCAACCTGGGCGGGTCATTGAGCTGGCTACACCGGTATTCAAGCTGATCTACGACGAACAGGGTCGACTCTCCGAGCATCGGAGGGTCAACCAGGTCACCGAGGATTTGGTGACTACCTACACCTACGACTCAGCCGACCGAGTCAACGGTATCAGCACAGGCGGGGCGTCCGAGAATGAGAAGATAGAGATAGGCTATGACCTCAGTGGCCACGTCGCTTTTCATAGCGACGGTGATAAGGGGAAATCCTGGAACATCTACGACACCTGGGATCGTTTGACTGCCCAGGTTCTGCCGAGCGGCGCCCTGATCGAGCGTACCTTCGATGATGCAGGCAATATCCTCAGCGAGAAAATGACAGGTGACGATGGCGAGAAGCTGGCCGAGCGTGCCCTTCACAGTACCAGCTTTGGTGAGGTCGACAAGACCGTGGAGGATCTCGGGCTTAACGCTGACGGCGAGCATCTGATCCGGGTCACCGAGCGCGAATTCGACACCAGCGGCCGCACCGTCGTCGTGAGAAGCGGCCCGGCAAGTGGGGAACCCGGCGGGGGAGATCCTCTGGGCAACACCCTTGACCGGTCACCGGAGCAACGGGAGGTTCGGATCGAATACGAGGCGGGCAGCGGCAGGCGGGCTGCGGTCAAGTATGG
>JAAEQG010000453.1 GCA_024231775.1 bacterium | reverse complement strand
GAGTAGATCACCTTCCTCGACTCGTCGATATTCTCGAAACTACCCCACGTAGCACTCGCATACGTCCGTGCTATCGGCGCGGGATTACCCGAATCGTTGGGATCCGCGAGCTGCACCTGCCGCCGCTCGTACCCGCCGGAGATGTAGAGATCTTGACGAATGGTGTTGATATCGGACGGATCCTGCTTCTCCCGGATCACCCGTCCTCCGGCCGCATCGTAGCGATACGACATCGTGATCTCGTGCGTGCCGTCCACGTGCTTCTCTGCTCCGGAGAGCTGACCCAGACTGTTCCAAAAGTAGTTGTACTCGGTGGTGTGCGCCTCCACGTCGGGATCGCTCTGACTCCCATCGCCCGTGTGTCCGGGACAAACCGCGTCAGCCACGCCCTTGTCCGTATCGGCGGGATCGTACGCACAACTCGTACACCCCGTGCGCACGCTCTGCTTGGTCATCCGGCCGCCGGCGTCGTATTCCAACCAGACACAGGTACCGCGGCCAGCTCCGGCCTGACCCGTGTTGTTGGCGAAGTAGAGCGCGTCCGGAATGTAACACCCCGAAGGCAACGAATTACTGCTGTAGAGCTGATCCATACACGACGCATTCCCACCCAACTGGTTGAGCTGGAAACCGTTCTGAATCACATCGCCCAACGCGCGACCCAAATTCTTGGGCTCGGTATACCCACCCGGATCGGTCTCGGTCCACTCGACCATCGATCCCTGAGAATCGAACTTCCAATCGAGCGACCGTGCTCGGTGATGCGTCACCGTGAGGTCCTTGTCCAACAAGCTGTCGTCGCCGTTTGCGGTGATGTACTCCCGGTCCTCGCTGACGAGTTGGTAAAGGGTGTCGTAACCCATCACCGCGTCGGATGGAGACGCGCCCACCGGCCAAGCGCTGGCCGTACTCGCGCCGGCCACATCGCCCGCGTTCCACTGGGAATCCGGCGGCCCGGCCAGACTACTGTCGAGCTCGGACGGAAACGCGGCCTGGTGCGCGCCGATCCGGTGCTGCGTGTACGCAGTCGGATGGTGCGCCTTCAACCCCAGCTCGGGCGAAGACCCCGCTCCCCTGCCCCGCCAATCCGCGATGCCGGTGAGCTTGCCGGTTTTGTCGTACTCGTACCCAAAGGCCATCAGCGTGACTCGCGTGTTCGTATCGTCGCCGAACCGGTCCTGCTGCTGCACCACCGTGGCCCTGGCTTGATGCGTCACTGGATTGTAACCACTCCACGATGTGGTCTCGGCATGATCGCCGTACCACACCTGCTCGGTCTGACCCTGGAAGTTGGAGCGAGACTTGACCACGATCGG
>JAAEQG010000452.1 GCA_024231775.1 bacterium | reverse complement strand
TGCGACTGCTGGGGCAAGACGCTCTGCCGCCTGGGGAATCGGGATGGGCGCAACTGCGACTCCAGGAACCGGTAGCGTTGGTCAAAGGGGATCGTTTTATCGTCCGCGTCCCCTCGCCCCCGGCGACCGTGGGGGGAGGCGTCGTGGTGGACCCGCACCCGGGCCGCAAGCACCGTCGTTTCCGACCCCATGTATTGGCCCGCCTGGAAACGTTGGCCCAGGGAAGCCCGGATGAGATTTTGTTGCAAGCTCTCGAACGAAGCGGCCCCACCACGGTTCGCGAATTGCTTTCCGCCAGTGGCCTGGGCGAGGCTGCTCCCGATGCTCTGACACAGTTGCTCGACGAGGAGCAGGCGGTTGTCCTTGGTACACGATCAAAAGACCCCAGGGGTTCAGGAAAACCCCTGGGGTCTAATCAGTTGCTCGCCGCCCGTTCCTGGTGGTCGGCTTTGGTCGAACGGTTCTCTCGCGATCTGGGCGATTATCATATCAAGTTTCCATTGCGGGCGGGGATGGGCCGCGAGTCTCTGCGCAGTGGGTTGCGACTCAAGGCGAAGGTTTTTAACGCGGTGATGGTCCGCGCTGTCGCCGAAGGGCACATCGCAGACGAAGGCGCCATCGTCCGGCTTCCCGCGCACAGGGTAGTATTCACTCCCGATCAACAGCGGCAGGTAGACGCGCTGCTGGCCCGTTTCCGCCGCCAGCCCTATATTACGCCTTCGTTCAAGGAATGCGCCGCCGCCGTGGGCGAAGAGGTGTTGGGTGTGATGACCGATCGAGGAGATCTGGTGCAGGTTTCGTCGGGGGTGTTGTTCTTGCCAGAGACTTTTGCGGGGTTGGTGTCCCGCGTCCGCGCGCATATCGAACGGGAAGGCAGTATCACGCTGGCACAGGCGCGCGATATGCTCAAGACCAGCCGCAAGTATGC
>JAAEQG010000451.1 GCA_024231775.1 bacterium | reverse complement strand
CGACGGCGTCGAGATCCTCCGGGTTCGAGTCCCGGAACCGGAATCGGCACCGGCGCCGGACGAGGCGCCGGGCGATGGCTTTCTCGCGGCTTCCGAGCTGATCGAGAGCGACTCCCCCGAGATTCGGACCCTGGCCGAGGAGGTGACCGCGCAGGCGACGAATGCGCACGAAGCGGCAAAAGAGCTCGAACGCTGGGTCCACCACAAGGTCCTTTACCGGGGCTCCGGCATCGGTTTCGCCAGCGCCGTCGAGACCCTCGAATCCGCGCAGGGCGACTGCACGGAAAACGCCTTCCTGCTCACCGCCCTGCTGCGGGCCCGCGGGATTCCCGCTCGGCTGGTGGCGGGACTGGTCTATACCTACTCCCCAACTCGCGCATCCGGCTTCGCCTATCACGTCTGGGTGGAAGCCCATCTTGGCGTCTGGACGGCTCTGGACTCGGCCGTCTACGGTGAGCAGGTCGACGCCACCCACCTGGCCATGGCCAAATCCACAGGCCGGGAAGAGGGCGCCATGCTGGAGCTTTCGACCTCCATGCTCAAGGGCATGGGACGCTTCGACCTCAAGCTCGTCGAGCCGCGATGATGCACGCCACGGCTTTTCAACGGTCTTGGCCGAACGACTCGGACCTGACGCCCACCGTTATATTCACATTCGAATATTACAACCCTCGAATATTTCAACCCTCGAATATTTCAACCCATCGACCATGCCGATTTGGCGTCAAGGATGCCATTCAGGCATCACGTTGATCGTCCTGAGCTTTGGACCCTTGGCCTCCGGAGTCTTCCACGATGTGGCGCGAACCCCTTAAAAACAGGGATATATCCTCGCCTGCCGGTGACGGAGGCAACCCGCAGCCGTCCCGGAAGAAGGTGGCATGGTAATTGCAAGATCGAGCTTTTTCTCTGTGGAGAGCAGAGGGACGATATCGTGGACCTATTCCATAACGACCACATCACGCCTCCCCAGTGTATCCCGAACGGCAGGGATCCATACAGCGAACTTGGAAGGATTTGGCGTACCGATCTGCAACGGCAGGTTCGGTGCCATAGGGTGGCCTCAATTGACCGAGGCCCTCGGTGTACACTAACCTGATTCAAAGAAGGAGAAAGTCATGTTCAATCCCCTAGCGTTCGCGAGTTCCTCCATCGTGGAGCGGACCACCAGCTGCTCTTGCACGTGCGAGTGCGGCGGCACCGTTACCGTCGGCGTAGGAATCGGCGATCTCCACGTCGACGTCACGGTTGTATTTTAAGAGGTCTTCCTGAGAAGGCCGGCGTCTCAACGGCGTGACTTGAGCCGCGAATCGGGTGCTCATGTTTCCGGCGAGCTGCTCCATCACGTCGCAAAAGGCGCTTTTTTGGCCGGGAAAACCGATTGCCCCCGCGAAATCCACCGGGACGAACCGTCGATTTCGGGACGAACCGTCGATTTCGGGACGAACCGTCGATTTCGCGGGTTGCGATCGGATCTTCCCGGCCAAAAAACGTCGAGGGGCCGGGTAGGGTCCCAAGGCAAACCCCTTCAGATCAGAGCTGATGGCGAACGGCGGCCCACGGGCCGCCGCCGCCGCCGGCCCTCGACGAACGGAGGCTCAAGCATGGCCGATGCCCAGGTGAAGCGTGTTCCCGTCCTGCCCACCTTGCGCCGCATATCGCGTTTGTTCAAGCCCTATGGGTGGGCGTTGGCGGCGGCCGCCGCATTGGTGCTCCTGGCGCTGACTTTTGATCTCATCGCTCCGCTGTTGCTGATGCGTCTGATCGACGATACCTTGATGGCCCGGGATCTGTCTCAGCTCAATATCCTCATCGCCGTTTTTGCCGTCATCTATGCCGTCAAGTTCGTAGCCGACCTGTTCGGCAACGGGCTCAAGAACCGCTTCAACGAGAACATACTCCGGGATGTCCGCGCCCAGGCCTACGATCACATTCAGACCCTTTCCATGGCGTTTTTCCATCAACACCGCACGGGCTATCTGACCACGCGGATGTTCGCCGACGCCAACCTCATGGGCGGTCTTTTGGGCGGCACGCTCATCGGCGCCCTGGCCAACCTCATGCTTTTCTCCGGCGCCCTGGTCGTCACGTTCTACCTGAACTGGCGCCTGACGGTGATCCTGCTCCTGGTCGTTCCCCTGCTGGCGGTGGCCGCCAACTGGTTCAACCGGCAGATCCAGGGCGCCACCAGCACCTTGCAGGAGCAGATTTCCCTGCTGTGCGCCGGGATCCAGGAGAACCTTAGTGGTATCTCGCTGATCCAATCGTTCACCCTGGAGAAGTTTGCGTCCAAGCGGGTGGGCAAGGAGCTGGGCAAGCTGCGGCGGGTTTCCGTGCGCCGGGCCGACCTCACGCTGCTGCACCAGACGGGCATCGTCCTGATGACCTCGATGGCCGGTCTGTCGATCCTGTGGTTCGGCAGCCGCGAGTTGGTGAACGGCACCCTGACCATGGGCGAGCTGATGGCTTTCCTGGCCTACGCCGTCAACGTCTACCGGCCGGTGCAGGGACTGCTGAACCTCAACCTCACCGTCCAGCAGTCGGTGGTCGCGGCCAGCAGGATCCACGAGCTTCTCGACACCCCGCGCGGGATCGCCGACGCTCCCGATGCCGTCGAGCTGACCCAGCCGTTCCAAGGCTCCGTCCGCTTTGGCGGAGTCAGCTTCGCCTACGGTTCGGACGACGTGCTCTCCGACGTCGCCTTCGAAGTCGAGGCGGGCACCAAGGTGGCGATCGTTGGTCGTAGCGGAGCCGGAAAGACGACGCTGCTCAACCACCTGCCGCGTTTCTACGACCCGCATTCGGGCCATATTGAGATCGACGGGACCGACATCCGCCGGTTTACCCTGAGCTCGCTGCGCAAGGCGATCGGCATCGTCTCCCAGGACACCTTCCTGTTCGCGGGTACCATTCGCGACAACCTCACCTGCGTGCGGCCCGAGGCCACCGAGGAGGAGCTCCATCAGGTCCTGGAGGCGGCCGAGCTGACCGAGTTCATCCAGCAGCAGCCGAAGGGATTGGATACGGACCTGGGCGAGTCCGGGGTACGGCTTTCCGGAGGCGAGAAGCAGCGGCTGTCCATCGCTCGCGCCCTCTTGAAAAATCCTCCCCTCCTGATCCTGGACGAGGCGACGTCCTCGGTGGATTCCATCTCCGAAAACCAGATCCGCAGAGCCATCAACGGGTTGATGACCGGGCGCCGCACCTGCTTCATCATCGCGCACCGATTCACGACCATTCTCGATGCCGACCGGATCATCGTTCTCAATCGGGGGAAGGTCGAGGGACAGGGCACGCACGAGGAGCTTTACCAGCAGAGCGAGTTCTATGCCCGGCTTTACGACGAGCAGTTCAGCGCGACCGGCGCGGCCGAAGGCACGCTCGTGCACTCGGAGCCCGGCAAGTCGGTTCACGAATACCTCGTGACCACCGACGCGGGCCCGAGCAAGTTGACCGTCGAGACCCTCAAAGGCGGACGCAAGCACATTGAAGTCACTCAATTCTAGCCAACACGTCAGGAGCAGGTGAAGCATGGAAGTCACGTTCGACACGACTGTCGTCTGTCCGCCCGTAATACAGCGCCATGAACGGGGCGAATGGACACTTCTCCATGACCTGAAAAACCACACCGTCGTCCGGGTGAATAACCAGGGCTTGGCGGTCGTCGAAGCCGTCGCCAGGCACCCGCGGCTGGGGGACGCCGTCGCCGAGCTCGCCGCGAGGTTCAGCATGACCTTCGACGACATCGCCCCGAAGGTTCTTCAGTTCATTTTCGATATGTCCAACAGCGGCTTCCTCCATATCGAGACCTATAAGCAGATCAAGATCAAGCGACCGCGCCTTGAGGCCCCGAAAGGCATCTACATCCAGAACACCGAGCGCTGTAACCTGGGTTGCGTGTACTGCTTCAATCAGGAAGAACGGGCCCACTTCACCAAAGACCACCCCGAGATGACGACGGAGCAGTTGAAGTGGGCAATCGACCAGATCGCGGATTTCGGCATTCCGCAGATCAATTTCTGCGGCGGCGAGCCGACCTTGCGTGACGACCTGCTGGAGGTGGCGGCCCACGCCCGCGACCGGGGTCGTCTGGTCTGTTTGGTGACCAACGGCCGGGAGGACGGCGACGAATTCCTCGCCGCGGCGGCGGACCTGTTCGACGTGGTCTGGGTCTCAATCGACAGCCACCGCCGAGAAATCAATGACCGACATCGCGGCAAGGACTCCTACGAGCCGGCGATGAGAAGCCTGCGCAAGCTCGTCCAAATCTCCGATCGCCGGGCGATCATCCTGGCCGCCGCGGTCATCTCCAGCAACAACTGGGAGGAACTTGCGGAGATGAAGCGTTATTTTCTCGAAGAGATCGGCGTCGACCGATTCCGCGCTACCTCCTACAGCCCGGGCTGTGCCGTCTCGCTGGAAGAAGAATGGTCTCTGCAGCCGCCGCCGTTCGTTCGTGATGCATCGGTTCTCCCGCCGCCGGACACGGATTTCGCCGATTTCTCCGCTGGTTTTGATCTCGAGCTCGAGGTCGAATACGACGGGAAGGGAGGAAAAAAGGTGAGACCTCCGGCGAGAGTCATCAACCATTGCGGGGTCGGCAACGGTGAGCTGGCCATGCTGTCGAACGGGGACATCTACCCTTGTCAACTGCTATGCAAGCCGGAGTTTCTGGCGGGCAACCTGTTCGACCAACCCCTCCCGGAGATCTATCGCGAGTCGGAGATCCTGCAGCAATTACGCGAGCTGACGGTCGATCGCATCCCGGGTTGCTCGACCTGCGACGTGAGATACGTATGCGGCGGCTCCTGCCGCGCCACCGCCCTCGAGATGCACGGCGACATGGAAGCGCACATCGACTACCAGTGCGATCTCTACCGCCGTAACGCCGTCGACAACCTATGGCGTGATTCGAAGATTCCTATCGAGCACGTCGCCGAGGCGCGGAAGAAACTGCTGGATGTGAGGAAGCAGGTGGAGGGGGAGAAGGTCGAGTTGGGCGTCGGGGTCGGGGGCGAGGAGGCGGCGGACGTGACGGCTTCTCAGGAGGAGGGGTAGCCATGTTGAAGGCCGTCTTCCTGCGGGAGATGCTCGAGGCTTTCGTCAGCCGAAAGATCCTTTTCATCTGCCTTCTTTGTTGTCTGCTGATTCCTTTGGGGGTGCTGGTCAATCAGCGGGCCCTGGGCCAGTTCATGGCTCACCAGAGCCGAGCGAAGACGGACTATCAGCAGGCCATGCGCGGCCTCATGCCTACGGATCAAATCGAGATCAAGGCCTTCCGCTCCAAGGCGGAGCTGACCGGCCTCGGTGCCGGCCTTGACCTCGCCATGCCCACCAGCGTGAGCCTGCGCAAGGACGGCATGAGCTTCGGTGTGGGGCAACTTCTCGACAATCCGATCACGGGTCTGTTCGGCAAGATCGACCTGCTCTTCATCGTCAAGTTCGTCCTCTCCCTGGTCGCCATCATCCTGAGCTTCAACATCGTTTGCGGCGAGAAGGAAGCCGGCACCTTGCGGTTGATTCTCTCCAACTCCGTCCCCCGCGACAGTGTGCTGTTCGGCAAGTTCCTGAGCGCGCTGGTCACGCTGATCACGCCTTTCGCGGTCGGTCTGCTCATCAGTCTCCTGGTGCTGCAGCTCGGGGGCGACCGGGCGTTGGCCACCGGGGAGCAATGGCTGGCGATCCTCGGGGTGTTCGTGGTCTCGACCTTGTACCTGTCGGTGTTCCTGAGCCTCGGCGCCTTCGTCTCCACACTGACGTCGCGGTCCCTGACTTCGATCACCGTGCTGCTCTTCCTCTGGGCCGCCTTGATCACCGTCATCCCCCAGAGCAGCGGGCTGCTGGCGGAGGCCATTTATTCGGTGGAGAGCACCGAGAGCTTCCTGCTGCGCAAGCACCTGGTGACCCAGGACATCGATCGCCAGCGGGCGGCGGAGCTGCTCGCTCACCGGGGTAAGCCGGACTACGAGGAGCTTCGCAAGCCCGTGGCGCTCAAGTACGCCGTCGAGCTGGGACGGATCCATTCCCAGATGGACCAGGAACACGACAACCGCCGCAAAACGCAGTTCCGCGTCGCCTCGGTGATCGCCTCGCTTTCGCCGGTGACGCCGATGACTTTCGCTTTCACTTCGTTGACCGGTACCGGCGTATTCCAGGCCGACGATTTCCAACGTCGCCTCGGCGAATTTCGCGAGCGCGTGAGTGAGGAAGTTTTCTCGGAGGGATATCGGGATTTCGCGCCCGGTGGCGGTGGCGTGCTGCGGATCACCACCGTTGAGATGGCGGAGTTGCCGATCTTCGAAGACGTCAAATTGCCGCTCTCGGACGTCCTGCGCTCGACCTGGGAACACATTCTGCTGCTTGTTGGATTCAACGTGGTATTCTTCGTGGCAGCCTATGTCCGTTTTCGGCGCTACGATGTAAGATAGCACTGACTCAGTGCAACACAGGAGAGACTCACCATGCGTAAACCGTTCATCAGCGTTTTGCTACTGGCCGGGCTGTGCCTGCCGTTCGCGGCGCTCGCCGGCGACGGCGGCGACGTCATCGTCGGCCTCCAGGTCGGAGATCAACTGACCTACCAGACCACCGCCTCCCCTGACGCCGATGCGGAGGTCACGGTGGAAGGACAGCACCGCTTCATACCGTTCCCGGAGACGATGGAGGTGGTCGTCGCCGGGGAGCAGGAGTGCGACGGTCGAACTTGTCTGGCCCTTGAGATCGAGGCGAACATGCCGCCTTACCGGCTCGGCGACAGGGAGGAGGCGGACGAACGAACCATCACCGCTTTGATCGATACCCACTCCGGCGAGCTACTTGACGTTCGGACGAAGAGACGCTTGGGGCAGTCGACGAGCACCAGCACGCAGGGTCGATTTCAAAGGCACACGTCGCTTTATCACTTCTACGGCGCGTGGATGACGGATCTGCGCGACGAATACACGACGAGCTACACCAGCCGGCCTTCCGGAACGATCGGCAGCATCGTCGTCAGCGGTCGTGAGAAGGTGGACGGCAACGAGTGCTTCGTGGTCGGCGTCGACAAGAAGGCGAAGTCCGGGCAGGTCGCCGGGACGAAGATATGGGTGGACGTCAAGCGGCGCGTCGCGGTCAAGCTGGAGGAAAGGGGCCGGGTGATGAAGCTGACCGGATCAGGTCGACGTCCCGAGCACCATGAGGGCTCAGCGGGGAGGTAGTAGAGATGATCAACACCACAGTTGGAGGTTACGAGAACACCAACTTCCTGGGACGCACGGGGGGCCTCGAGGTCTACTGTGCGGTTCGACCGGAGGAGCCGGAGGAGCGGTATGCCGTCCGGGTGATACCGCGCGACGCGGTCCCGGCAGGCGAGTTCGACGCCGTCTGCCTCAAGCTGGCTCGTTCCCTGAAGCCTCTCGACGACCCGAGTATTTTGCGTTATCGTGATCTGGTTTTCGATCGTCAGGCTGCTTTTCTGGTCACCGAGCTGCCGGAGGGTCGGGCGCTTTCGGATCTCGTAGAGCCCGACGGCATCCACTCGCTTCCCCACGCCCTCGGTCTGTTCAAACAGGTTCTGGATGCGGTTGGTGCCGCCCATGCCGCCGGGACGGTTCACGGCGGTTTGTCGGCCGAGGTGGTCACCCACGCGCCGCTCAAGGCGGTGAAGGTGGATGGCTTCGCAATCCACCCTGCCTTGCAGCGGCTCGGCCGGGCCACGGCGGCGCCGCCCGCCGGCTACCTCGCTCCGGAGGTGCGCGGCAATGGCGCGGCACCGAGCGTTGAAGGCGATATCTACGCCCTGGGCGCGATGCTGGTCTTCCTGCTCACCGGCAGACCGCCGGAGGCGGAGGCGGGGGAGGCGGTGGTCGACGAGCTGCGCGCCCGGCGTCCCGGCCTGCCGTCGCGATTGCTCCGGGTCGTGGCCAAGGCCACCGCGGAGCGACCGGAGGACCGCTATGGCTCGGTGAGCGGCCTCGAAGAGCTGGTGGTCGACCCACCCCCGGTCACCGAACCGGCACGCCCTCAGGACGCGCCGGCGCTCGACGAGTTGCCGGAGATGGTGTTGATCCCGGGGGGCCCCTTTGTCCGGGGCAACGACCGGCGGCCGAATGAGGCGCCGGCCGCCGAGGTCGAGGTGCCGGCGTTCGAGATCGGCAGGTATCCGATCACCAATCGCCAGTACCGGCACTTCTGCGAGGATTCCGGGTACCCCACTCCCCGGAATCCGGCCGGCTGGGGCGACTACCTGCAGGATTGCCCGGAGCATCCGGTGATCGGTGTGCGCTGGAAAGACGCCGATGCCTGCTGCCAATGGCTCTCGCAGACCACCGGCCGGAGCTATCGTCTGCCGACGGAGTCCGAGTGGGAGAAGGCCGCCAGGGGTGGTCTTGAGGGCCAGCCCTATCCCTGGGGCGACGGGGATCCCATCGACCGCGCGCATTTCGACGGCCGGCTGTTCGCCTGGGTCCCGGAGATGGCCGGACCGCGGACGCAGCGGGTCGGCTGCTATCCCGCCAACGGCTACGGGCTGGCGGATATGGCCGGCAACGTCTGGGAATGGACGGCCGAGTGGTATGCTCGCTACGGCGCGCCGGAGAGTGAGCGGCGTCGCGGCGTTTTCCGCGTGATCCGGGGTGGCAGCTGGGCCTCGCATACGGATGCCCTCCGTTGCGCCTATCGCCGGTCCTACTATCATGCGACGGGCGATTACTTCGTGGGTTTTCGTTGCGTTCGATCCCCGGAATGATCTCAGAGGACCGCACGGCGGCCGCCGGGTCGGCGCGGTCACGCACACCCGTCAAGGCGAGTCAGGTATGAAAACCATCGCAATGCGACCTTGGTACCCAGGGATGATCATGGCCTTCGGTCTCGCGGTGCTCCTCGCTGCGGCCTCCGCCGCCCAGGAGGGGAGCATCACGCAGATGAATCGTCGGGTGCTCGACGTGCGCCGGTGTCAGGTGGAGCTGCGGGCCGCGCGGGCCGATCTGGAGCGGGTCCAGCAGCTGTTCGCCGAGGGCCTGACCGCCCAGGCGGAGCTCGACCGAGTGAGAACCTCGATGGAAACCGCACAGCTCAGGTACCAGGAGGCGGTTCTCTCGTTGCTCAGCCTCCAGCCCCGCATCGCCATCGACGAGGCGGTCAAATACCGGTCCGCGGACGGGCGCCGGTTCTTGCGGCTGACGGTATCGAACATGACGCCTACCTTCGACGACTCCCAGTTTCGCCTGCTCACCGACTTCGAGGGTGCCGGCACGATTCCGGAGGAGCTGCGGACCCGCGACGTCAAAGACATCTTCATCTCCATCAAGGACACCGGGGGCGAGAGGACCGTTCCCCGCGGGACGACCATCGCGATCCCCTACGAGCAACACATCCCGGTGCTCGCCTACGGCAGGTCGGCGACCATCACCTTCCAGTTCCTCCGCGACGCCAACAACGTGCTGGTGGCAGCCAGCTACCTGGGGCAGACGGCTGAGATCGCCATCCAGCTCCAGCAGGAGGAAACCGGGAGTGCGGTCAACGTCACCTCGACCCAGATCTCGCAGGAAGCCGATCTGGGCTCCCAGATCAGCTACGCGCTGCATCTCGACCGCTCCTCGGTCGACGTGCGCAGTTTTCAGCTCATGACGTTCAACCTGCCGCGGCAGATCACCTACAGCTTCATCGATCCGGAGAACGAGGCGCGGCTCTCCCAGCTCAACTTCCCGGCCGGGGTCACCGAGCAAGACCTCAATCTGCGCCTTTTCCTGCCGGCCCAGGTGGATGGGCAGGTGGTCCTCGACGAGCCCCTGGAATTCTGGACCGTGATCACCGAGGATCGGGTCACCATCCCGGAAGGTGAGACGCTGACTCCCGACGCGCTCCAGGCCACCGGCGGCGGCTTCCTGCGCCTTGAAGTGATCCCGCGGGGCATGGGCAAGATCGAGGTCTCGGCTCCTTCGCTCTTCTCAGAGATTCGGGTCGGCGAGTCGGTGAGCTCCGAGATCACGGTCAAGAACACCGGCACCCGGCGTCTCGATACGGTCTGGCTTTCGGCCGAGGCGCCGCTCGGTTGGCAGGCCACGATCACGCCCGACGTGATCAACTCGCTGGAAATCAAACGCGAGGAAACCACGAGGCTCACCATCACTCCGCCGCCGGACGTGCCGATCGGTGACTACGAGGTCCGGATCAAAACCGAGAGCCAGGCCTACAACCGCCAAGTGCCCTCCGAGGACAAGGTATACCGGCTCAGCGTCAAGCCGCGGCCGAACGTTATCGGAACTTCGCTCATCGCCCTTGCCCTGGTTGCGTTGGTGCTGGGAGCCGTCGCTTTCGGGGTCAAACTGACCCGCCGCTGAGGACGGCGGGCACAGACCAGGCAGGCGCGATGACCGTCCAGACACACGAGGGGAATGCGGAATGATCGAGGCAATCGAGCTGAGCAAGCTGTACGAAGACGGAACGTTGGCCCTCGACGGCCTTGACTTGAAGATTTCCGTCGGCGAGATCTACTGCTTGCTTGGAGCCAACGGCGCGGGGAAGACGACGACGATCGATTTGTTTCTTGATTTCATCGAGCCCACCCATGGACGCGCGTTGATCAACGACGTCAACGTGCACGAGGATCCACTGCAAGCCAAGAAGTATGTCGGCCATCTTTCGGAAAACGTCAAGCTATACGGCAACCTGACAGCCCGGCAAAACCTGAATTACTTTTCCCTCCTTGGTGGCGTCGAGGCGATCTCCAAAGAGGAGTGCTATGACGTCCTGGGTCGGGTCGGACTGCCGAACAGAGCATTCGAACAGTGTGTCAAGGAATTCAGCAAGGGAATGCGGCAGAAGCTGGGCATCGCCATCGCCATGATCAAGGATGCCCCGGCCCTCTTGCTGGACGAGCCGACGTCGGGACTCGATCCCAAAGCCGCGGCGGAATTCGTGGAGACCCTCAAAGGCCTGCGCGACCAAGGCAAGGCCATGCTGATGTCCACCCACGACATCTTTCGAGCCAAGGAATTGGCCGATCGCGTGGGGATCATGAAAGAGGGTCACAAGATGGTCGAAATGACCCGCGACGAGCTCATCAACGAGAACCTGGAACAGCTTTACCTCGAATATATGCGCTCCGGGACCGAGACAGTCCAGTAGGCCGGGCCGGTTCACGATGGGCCGGGCCGCCGTCTTGGAGGAGAGCTCCATGAGCCGCAGAGATTCTCGCATCACCCAACCCTCGATTCTCACCCTGCTCACGATCCTCCTGGCCTTCCAGAGCGTCGCCGGCGGCGCCGCGGAGGATGACCCGGCCGGCGTCGCCGCCCAGGACGCGGCCGCTCGCCCGGCGGGGAGCCGGAGCATCTTCGCTCCCGGCGCGGTCCTGCCCCACCGCCGGCGGGCCGCGGCCGTCAACCGCATGCTGAGCGGACGGCTTGAGCGGCTGCTGCCGGAGCTCATGCGCGAGACCGGGATCGACTGCTGGCTGGTGATCAACCGCGAGTACGCCGAAGACCCCGTGTACTTGACCCTGGTGCCGGCTCCGACCTTCGCGGCCCGCCGTACGACCATGCTGGTCTTCTTCGACCGCGGCGAGGCCGAGGGCGTCGAGAGGTTGACGATGAACCGCTTCCCGATCGGTGAGCTCTACGACACGGCCTGGGAGGACGGCGATTTCGACGAGCCGCGGGAACCGCGCGGCGACGAGCGCTGGCGGCGGCTCGGCGAGGTGCTCGCCGAGCGCAGTCCGCAGCGCATCGGGATCAACACCAGCCGCCACTGGCCCTTTGCCGACGGGCTCACCGCGGCGCTGCGCGATCGCCTGCTCGAGGCCCTCGCCCCCGAGCTCCGGGAGCGGCTGGTCAGCGCCGAGGATCTGGTGGTGCGCTGGCTCGAAAGCCGCACCAGCGAGGAGCTCGAGGTCTATCCGCATATCGTCTCGCTGGCCCGCGGCGTCATCTCCGAGGCCTTCTCCGAGCGGGTCATCACTCCCGGCGTCACCACCACCGACGACGTCGCCTGGACCATCCGCGAGCGTTTCGAGGAGCTGGGATTGCGGATCTGGTTCATGCCCTATGTGAACCGCCAGAGCCTGGAGCTCCCGTGCAGCCGCGAGCAGCCCTATTGCGGGGAAGGCGGGATCATCCGTCGCGGCGACGTGCTGCACACCGACGTCGGCATCTGCTACTTGCGGCTGTGTACCGACACCCAGGAGATGGGTTACGTCCTGCGCCTGGGGGAGGAGCGGGTGCCGGAGGCGCTCACCCGTGCCCTGGCGGTGGGCAACCGCTGGCAGGATCTCCTCACCGCCAACTTTGTCGCCGGACGCACCGGCAACGAAATCCTCGCCGCGGTCGATCGCACGACCGAGGCGGAAGGCATCGTGGCCACCACCTACACCCATCCTCTGGGTTTCCACGGTCACGCCGCCGGTCCGATCGTGGGGTGGTGGGACAACCAGGGTCCTACCCCGGTTCGCGGCGACTGGCCGCTTCACCCGCACACCGCCTACGCCATCGAGGGCAACGTCAAAGTGCCCCGATCCGACGCGGGATCACCGCCGGGCGCGGAGGCGTCCGAGCAGCAGTGGGTCCAGATCAAGCTCGAGCAGAGCGCCTTTTTCGACGGCGAAAGGGTCGTCTACCTGGCGGGGCGTCAGACCCGCTGGCACGTTACCCGCTGAGCTGCCCGAGGTAAGGGCTCGCTGCCACCCGCAGCTGATGGACCGCGACCGCTTTTCGCGGTATCGAAAGCTCGGGGTCGTCGATGATCTGCTCGATCGCAAGCAACGTGGCCAGCGGCAGATCCGCGACTCCGTCGACGGGTACGGCTTCTCGCGCCGGCGCCGGGAGCTCCCGGAAGAACTGAAACAGCTCCGCCGTCAGCCCGGCGGCGTCGGTGTCGCCACTGTTGATGAGTCGCAACGCCGCGGCGTTGAACGAGGCGAGCTTGCGGGCGATCCTCTCCTGCGGAGTGGTCTCACGGAGCTCCCAGCGGGCCGCCGCCAGGCCGGCGTGCGGGATCGCTGCCATGAGCTCCAGAACCGCCGGCAGCAGGCGGGCTTGTTGATGATCCAGATCGTCGAGGACCGCCTCGATATCCGCCGTCGAGGGCTGACCCGACACCAGCAGTTCGCCCAACACCTCTGCGAACGCGAAGAAGGCGGAAACGTGCACCCCGAACGCCAACGGAGCTTTGTCGACCAGCCGCCGGATCCAT
>JAAEQG010000450.1 GCA_024231775.1 bacterium | reverse complement strand
GGCGGACCGCAAACGGTGCTTCGACGGACCGCGAGCAGCGCTTCGGGAGCTGGGATGGACCGCGAGCATTTCTGCCGGGCTGAGCCCGCGCTTGCGCTTGGGCCTCTGTTGGATTCCTCGCCGACGGCCGGCGGGGACGCCGACCGCTACAGATGCGTTATCACAGAACCGCATGCACCTTCTTGGAAACGGCACCAGTTGATCACCGCCGTTGCCGTGGTCTTCGCATCCTCTTGTGCGTTGTGGACCTCGCCGCGTGACGGGTGGGGTTAGGGCTGTTGTTGGCGCTGGGCACGATGGGCAGTCCATGATTCCGCTTCGATGAATACGCGGTGGACGTCGGGAACAGCCTGCTTGATCCTACCGTTGAGTTCGGCCACCGCCTCCTCTAACGCAGCGCTCGACAGTTCGTCCGTAAAGTCCAGGCTGATGTTCACCAGGATGCTCTGCGGCCCCATGTGCATCGTAATCAGTTCGTTAACTTGCTTTACACCCGCATGGGCCGAGATGATCTCGCGGATGCGGTGCTGGGCTGCGGGGTCGGCGGCTTCGCCGATGAGCAGTCCCTTGGTCTCCCAGGCCAGCAGGCATGCGACCGCCGCGAGGATCAACCCGATGATGATCGACGCTCCGCCGTCGAAGTAGGGGTTCCCGGTCAGTTGGCCAAGGCCGATCCCGCAGAAGGCCACCAGCAGGCCCAGCAACGCGGCGGAGTCTTCGAGCAGAACTACGAACAGGGTCGGGTCCTTGCCTGCGCGCACAGCTTCGAAGTAGCCCCGCGCGCCCTTCGCCGCCCGGAAACCACGAAGGGCAAACCACCACGCAGCTCCCTCGAAGACAACGGCGATGGCTAATACAACGTAGCTGACCCCAACGTTTTCGACTGGATTCGGGTGGAGCACATGCTTGACCCCCTCGTAGAGCGACACGCCGGCCCCGACCGCGAAGATGAGAATCGCCACCACAAAGGACCAGAAGTATACCTCCTTGCCGTGGCCGAGCGGGAAGCGCTCGTCGGCCGGTCGACTTGCCCTCTTCATGCCCCAAAGCAAGAGCAACTGGTTTCCGGTGTCAACGACGGAGTGGATCGCCTCGGAGAGCATCGCGCTCGATCCGGTCACGGTGGAGGCGATGAACTTGGTCACCGCGATCCCCGCGTTCCCGGCTAGCGCAGCGTAGATGACTTTCCGTGATCCCTTAGCCATGGGCGGAGTATAGCGGCTGGACACGGTTAGCCCAGCCCATGATCGGCTACGCGTGGATGGGCGTGTGCCGGAGGAACTCTCCGTCCTTTGCGGCGAGCATCGTTGACTCTCTGGCGCGATGTTGCGTACAGTTCTGTGATGGCGATCCACGACAGTGTATCATTGTCCGTGGGCATGGGATGGTGAAACTGGTGCCTATCCCAGAACCGGTCAAACACCGGTTGGAAGCCGGTGCCACAGGGGTTTGGGATAGGTTCCAGAGCTGATACCAGGACAGGATGGCAGAGAGCTCCATATGCGTGAGCGCCCGGAGAAACTACCCTCCCCCAACCCCTCCCCAGGAAGGAGGGGAGTCATCGGGTCCTGGGGGCCTGTTTGCGTACACAGGGCCGAGCGGGTGGTGAGGTCTTCAACACGATCCGCGCAGGGGTTTACTCTGGTCGAGCTGCTGGTGGTTGTTTCGATCATCGGACTTCTGGTCTCGCTCCTACTCCCCTCGCTCAGCAAGGCCCGCGAGCAGGCCAAGCAGGTTAAGTGCCAGACAAACATGCGGTCGATCAATACCGCGTTGCTCACCTACGCGGCGGAGTTTGACGCGTTCCCGATCGTCGTGCTGACCACTGACGAAGGGTGCCCGCGTGGGTATTGCTCGTGGAGCTACGGCGGATGGCTGGGGAAGAATCCGTTTTGGAGGACCGCCCTGGGCGGCTATCGGCAGATACCGGCTAACCGTCGTCCACTGACGGTGTACATGAACAAGAACGAAGTGGCGGCGCCGGTCCAGACCGGTCCGGGAGCGAAGGACCTCGAGGAGGTCACCGGTCAGCCGGTGTTCAGGTGTCCGTCCGACACTGTTTCCACGCAATGGCGGTGGTGGGTGGCCAGCGCCGATGACACGTACTCAGCCTACGACGACGTGGGGACCAGCTATCAGATGAACTCCTTCGGGTGGTATCAGACCCGTCTGGTAGAGGGCGTCGATTACGATGGTGACGGGACGGCGGAGCAGACCCTGGGAGTATGTGGGGTCGAGCCGGTCGAGTCCTGCACCTCTGGGCCGCCGACGGTGTGGCCCTGCCGTAGCCGCCAGATGCAGCGGATTTGGGCGATGGCCCTGCAACGCTTCCCGTCCCGATACGTTACTATTGATGAGGACCCGTTCGACTACGCAGTCTTCCGGGGTATTCAGGAGATGGGTTTTCATCGCCAGTTCTCCCAGCATAATCTGGCGTTTCTCGACGGCCACGTTGCTAATGTGGCGGCTGACACCCGACGGATGTCCGGGTCGGAGTGGACGGTTCTTGCCGAGGATATGGAGTGGAGTATTCCTTGACGACTGTTCCGCGGGTTGGGCGAACCGCGGGGTCGGGTAAGCGGCAGTGGTACTCTGCCACCAGGGGTACGGTAGTCAGGAAGATGAGCGAAGGATCCCGAGCCAGGCAGGTCGTCTTCGGAATGGTGATCGTCGCGGCAGCGGCGGTGGGCGCCTATCACCTAGTCCAGGGCGCGGATGCCCCTCTGGCGGGAATGCCAGATACGCGCGAATCAGCGCAGATGTTCATCTGCGGCGCGTGCGGACATGTCTTTAGCGCGACGCCGCGGGAGCGGGCCAGGTTGATGATGACCCACCGCGCGGAGAGCGCGTCCGAGGAGGGAGAGCCGCGTGCCCATGGGCGAGTCCCCTGCCCGGAATGTGGGAGAGCGGCGGCGGGGGTGGCGGCGGACTGTCCGGATTGCGGTCAGCCTTTCATGCGCGTGGAGCCGGACGGGCGGCGCCACGCGCGCTGCGAACAGTGTGTGGCGAGCCGAACGGCGGGTGAACCGTAAGTTCTTCGGAGAGGGAGCGAACCCTTCCATCACCCCCTTGGGGCTTGGACGGATCGCACGCGGCGCGGCTGGGGCTGAGCCCGCACTCGCGCTTTGGTCTCTGATGGACTTCTCGCCACCCACAAGGGGTGGCGCTACACTGCTTCTGGCCAGCCGCGGTACGGTCGAGCTTCAGCATGAGTCGATGGGGTATACTGGATTCTCGCGTAGAGTATGTGTTACCGTACAGTTTCGTGATTGGAGAATGATATGGGTTGGGTACCGTGGATAGGGATCGACGAGGATGACACTTCGAATGAAGAAGTAAAGCAGCTATATAATGAGACGCGCAATGCATTGACTGGGGAGGTATCTGACCTCACGCGAATCACGAGCCTGTCCCCGGAGGTTGCGAAGTGCATAGACAGTCTATGCTCGGCGGTGTATCGCAATGCGTCCGGCTTGAGCGCGCGGGAGAAGGAGGTCGCTGCGTTGGTGACATCCTCCTTTGTTGGATGCGTACACTGAACGGCTAGCCACCTTGAAGCCCTCGGTCGAGCGGCGAAGAATAAGGAACTGGCTACACAGGTAGCGGAAGACTATACCAAAGCGGAGCTGAGCGTTCGTGAGAGACTGATTGCAGACCTGGCTGTCAAGGTGACTCGGTCTCCGGATGCGTGCAGTCCTGTCGATATTCAGGAACTTAGAAGCGGCGGTTTCTCGGATGAGGACATCTTGGGGGTGGTGGGGATCATCGCTTATCAGAACATGAGCACGCGCATAATGGAGTCGCTCAGTACCATTGAGTAGAGCCTATCCCATTGCTCCTCGCCATGCACTGAGGGGAGCCTGGGCTGTTCCGTTCAGGCCCTGGCTGATCCGGAAGGATGACGCCTTGAATCGGCGACTTGGAGGAAGTAGCCCACGATCGCCGGGACCAGCACCATGAACGGGAAGAATATCCAGCTCACTCTGTTGGTGCTCTCGAAGAAGCGTAGGAGCCCAGGCCACATGGTCATGATCGGAACCAGCCCGGACACCAGGAGCAGCGCGCCTTCGAGTGAGGTGATGATGATTACCACCAGGCGGAGATTAGTCATGCACAAGGCCCCTGCGCAGGCAAAGGCTAAGACGAAGGAGATCCACCAGGGCCATCCATCGAGGCGAAACGGGATCAGGAGCTGCATCACGACCGCAGCCCCGATCGCACCACCGAGCACCGGCGCCGCGTAGGCGCGCAACAGGAACCCCAGCACCCCAGTGACCAAGCCACCACCCAGAGCCAATGCCAGCCACGGACTGCTGGACACGTGCGCCACATGCCAGCCAACGCCCGCGCCAATCGCCGCGCAGGAGAGGATCACGCAGACACGGCCCATCCGCCATCCGCCGAGCATGACCGCCAGACCGATGAGGATAATGGGAAGACCGGCTAGCGTATCCAGGCCCCGCAGCCACATGAGGTAAGTTTGCAGGCTTATCACCGTCCACCCCCAGAGCTTTGCGGCGCGAGCTCGGGCGGATCACCCGTGGCTGCACCTGGTCTGAGATGCAGATCGGCAACGGCTGACGCCGAGCGCGATCCGCACCTGGCTACTGAGGCTCGGGACGTGGCGCGGCAGGAGGTTGGCGCGTCAGCAGAGTCTGCAACAGCAGGGACGCCAACAGGAAAGTAATCCCCGCAGCGGCGGCGAACCGCCCGTGCTCCATACCTGCCCGGGACAAGTCGAGGTGAAACTCCGCCGCCAAACCGGCTAGGCCAGACATCACCAGCACCGTCCCCACGACCGAAGAGACCACAATCAAGGTCAAACGCGGGATGATCGTGCCCAGCAGCAGGCCAAGCAGGCCCGCCCCCAACCCGATCCCCAGTACCTTCCTGTTGACATCGGTCTCCCGGTGCTGGACGTACAGCCAGAAATCGTCGGCCCACATGCGCAGGTCCGATAGGACGGTGTCGAACCGGTCGCAACCTCCAGTGTCAGTAACGATCGTTTCGGACACAATGCAGGTACTGTCCAGGCGATAGGCTGGATCGTACTCAACGAAATGCGGTACGACCGCTTGGCTTCCGTAAATGCTGACCGCGACGACCCCAAAGAACGCGGCAGCGGATATGCCGACCCATAAGCGAAACAATCCGTAGCCCAGCCCCCCAACCACGAGGGCGCCAAGGACCACGATCACCGCTTCCGGTAGGTTGACTCCCGGCGCCAGCAGGACGCCCGCCATTATTCCCAGAACGCCAAAGGCGCAGGCGATCCCGAACCGGGCCAGCTTGGCCCCCAGGACGCTCAGCACGATGCCCGCGACGAGCGCGCCCACGGCGACGGGGAGCGCCGGAATCTGGTACTCCGGCGGAACCTGGGAGACCCAAAGTCGCTCGATCTGATCGAGAAACTGAGTGATCTGGTGTGCGTCCATGACGAACCCTCTCATAATGGCTGGCAGCCACCAGCAACACTCGCCGCCCAGGCGGCGTCAGAACGATACCCCGGTGGCGCTCACGCACGTGTATTCGGGCTGCAGCAGCGGCATATTTCCTCATTCTCCACGGCCAATATGCGCATAATACCCAGAATACCCAATCATCGTGGAACGATAAACCGGTCGGGATACGCAGAGATGTCAATCGGCCCGCAGTTCGCATCCACCCGCCCAAGACGGGCGTAGTTGTCGCGCAGGATGGCCATCTTCTGAGCGGGAGAGTTCTCCTCCACCTCTGCCCCGGGTGCCGATCCCCAGTAGATCAGGCTTCCAGACCGGTCGGTGGCTAACACCAGGTGTGATTCCCTCGGCGATAAGCGTCCGCCGAAGTTGTGCACCTGGACACCGGTAATCTGGTGGGCAAAGGTCTCGCGGGAGATCAGATGGATCAGGGCCATTCCCGCGTCCAGGTCCGGGGCGTTCCACCGCTCGCCCGGGGCAGGCGGCTCGCTGCCCACCCCCTGAATCAGCGGAAGGGTCTGTTCGTATCCGTAGGTCCCGGGCAGCCGGACCGCCTCGTTATCCGCTACGTAGAAGATGTTGCCGATTTGGATCAGCACTGCCGGCTCGCGATAGTCGCACTCGACGACCACACGCAGATCGCTGAGCCGGGATACGCTGCGCACTCGTCGAACCCAGGGGTCCGCCTCGAGGGCTCGCCCGATCTTCAGGCAAATCTCGGGGTCGTATCCCCGAGCGCGTTCAAACGGCGCCACTTTCGCGGCGATGGTCTCCTCTAATCCGGGGGGGACGTCCGCCAGCTCGACGACGGGTGAGTCGGCGAAACGTTGCGCGGCGTGGACCCGGGCTTCGAGGGTGGCCAGGGCGTACGTCGCTCCCACGGCCAGCCCAGCGACGGCGAGCACTTGCAGGGCCATGACCAGGGAAGCCCGCTTAGCTGCCTGATCCTTGGATGACCACCACTGCGGCCAGTAGGATCCGGATGTTTTCTTTCGCTTCGCCCGTGCCAATGATCTTGCCCTCTACTGCGGCCCGTATGGCGAGCCTGATACGGATGTTGGTTTCCGACTGCCCACTGAACAAACATTCAAGGCGATTCTCGCTTCGCTCCACCGCGCGGGCTGAAGCCCGCGGCTCCTTGAACTCTCGATCGGTCAGGGCGCCCGGCGGTCTATACCAGGTTCGCTCCGGTGCATGGTCAGAGTGACAATTCGCTGGCACAACTCGTCGAAAGAGATACCCGCCCGGGCTGCCGCCTTGGGTAGTAGCGAATGACTGGTGAACCCGGGGATGGTGTTGATCTCCAGGAGGTACGGTTTCCGGGTGTGCCGGTCGACCATCCAGTCGACGCGGCAGAAGTCTCGAACCTCCAGCAGTCGGTGGGCGCGGAGACTTTGTCGGCTGATGTCCTCGAGCACTTGCTGAGGTAGATCGATATCGAAGATGTATTCGGTATCGTCATCGACGTACTTGGCTTGGTAATCATAGAACGCTCGTTTGGGCCGGATCTCCAGAGGAGGCAATGCCCGATCGCCGAGGATGCCGACGGTCAGCTCGAGGCCTTCGATGAACTCCTCGATCAGAGCGTCCCCGTGTCGGTCGATGACAGTGCTCAGCTCCTCGGTGATACCACTCGGTGGATGCACAATGTAGGTATCCACGCTGCTCCCCGAACGCACCGGCTTGATGACGATCGGCGCCTTCCAGGCGTCGACGGCGCGGTCCAGGG
Organism: bacterium; assembly: GCA_024231775.1. Lineage (GTDB taxonomy): Bacteria > Planctomycetota > Phycisphaerae > UBA1845 > UBA1845 > JAAEQG01. The sequence continues at coordinate 21,353 of JAAEQG010000450.1, read as the reverse complement.
TTTCGGCGGTGACCACCTCGAAGCGCGGGGTGGGGATGCCCGCCTCGGTGAAGCGTTCCTTGGCGGCGGCTTTGTCCATCGAGAGGGCGGAGGCTGCGGGACCGGCGCCGCAGTAGCATATGCCCCTTCCTTCCAGAAGACGCTGAACCTGGCCATCCTCCCCGAAGGTCCCGTGCAGGGCGACGAACACGCAGTCGCAAGGCGAGTCCAGGGCAGCCAGGTCTTCGGGAACGATGTCCATCATGGTCGCCCGGTGTCCCAGGCGTTTCAGTGCGGCGCATACCGCTCGGCCACTGTCCAGGCTCACCGCGCGCTCTTCGCTGGGTCCTCCGGCTAACACGGTAATGTCCAGAGTATTCAGGGCCATGGAGCCTCGGGTCTTGGTGGAGGGCGGACGGCGCACCTTCGCGTTCTTGTGGGCATTTGCGGTTCGAGGCATCGCGTTTTCTCCGTCCCGCTCCTGGGTCCGAGTCATACCAGATCTAGTTCAATTGTGCCGATTGCCCGATTCCCGATCATGTTGCTTCTGGTGTTCTAGTGGCCGCGCGGACTGAAGTCCGCGGCTCGTTGGTCGGCATAGTCCTCCTGGGTCTGGTATCATAGCGTCGATTCGAGTCTCTTCCGGCGACTAGCCAGAGCATGTTCAATCCATGCATAGCGTATATCCGGTATTATGAAAGCAGTTTTCCGCAGATGCCTCATCGCTTCAGGAGGCGCCGAGTTCTTCCTTCGCCCCCTCCGGGGGCTCTGCTTTGGGGGGCCTTGTTACCCAGGGCTCGCTGCGCTCACCCTGGGCTATATTCAGACGCCCTTCCAGGGCTAAAACGTCGGGGTCATCCTAATATCTGTCGGAGCCATCCTGATATCCCACGCTTTGCTGCGCCATGGTACATACACTTTGCTGCGCCATGGTACGTATTTTGAGCATTCTCAATCCAAGTGTAGCGGCCTGCGTCCACACGGGCCGAGAACAGAGGACGTCCGGCGAGACGCCGGACGCTACGTTTGGACTGAAGCTGCTCTTGCCAGAGCCCATCTGGAAACTGCGGGACAGGGCTTTTTGGCCTGTCTTGACCGGCTGGAAAGCCGGTCCCACATGAGTCTTGGGGTTGGCTCTACCAGACGTCGATTTCCATCTCCAGGTTGATGCCGAACTTCCGGCGCACCTTCTCTTGGATGCGCTCGACGAGGCGTAACACGTCCGCGGAGGTCGCTCCTTCGTGGGCGATGATGAAGTTGGCGTGCTCGGCGGACACGGAGGCGCCGCCGACGGTTTCGCCCTTCATTCCCGCCTGGTCGATGAGCTTCCCCGCGGAATGCCCCGGCGGATTCTTGAACACGCAACCGGCGGAATGGGCTTTGAGCGGCGGCTGGGATCGTTTCTTGGCGGCCCAAGCCTCGTCGTAGCGAGCCCGCACTCCGCCGGAATCTTCCTTTACCAGTTCGAATTCAGCCGAGAGCACGATCTGCCGGCCTACTCCCGAGCACCGATACCCGAAATCCAGCTCGCTCTTCGAGACCATGCGCACGGTTCCATCGAGGCTGAGCAGTTGCACGGCGTGGACGCAATCGCCGATCGAGCCGAACTTGCCGCCGGCGTTCATGCAGATCGCCCCGCCCACCGTACCGGGGATACCCGCCAGGCCCTCCAGTCCACTGAGGCTACGGCGCACACATTCGAGGACCAGCCGCATCAGGTCGGCGCCGCCCGCAGCCACCACGCGGGTGCCCTCGAAGTCAATGCCCTGAAACCCCGGGTCGTCCATGCGGATGACGACTCCGTTCACGCCGTCGTCCTGGATGAGTACGTTGGCGCCCCCGCCGAGGACGCGGGTGGAGACGTTCTCCTCGTGGGCTCGGCGCATGAGGCGGGCGAGATCTTCGGCGCTGTTGGGGCGGTACATATGCTGAGCGCAGCCGCCCAGCTTGAACCACGTCATCGGTGACAGTGGAACGTTCTGTTCAACCCGCTCTTTGAACTCGCTCAACCAGTGCATCGGCGATCTTCCACACGTCACCGGCTCCCATGGTGACGACGAGGTCTCCTTCGGTCAGGTTCTCGCCCACGTGGCGGGCGACTTCGTCTGAATCGCCGACATAGCGGGCGTCGCCTCCGTTGCGGTGGATCAGCGACGCGAGGTCCGCTGCCCGCACGGAGGCCCGATCTTCGGCGGTGTCCCTGACGCAGTAGATGTCTGCGACGATGATCACGTCCGCCGCCGCGAAGGAGGAGGCGAACTCGTGCATCAAGCGCCGGGTCCGCGAGGCCTGATGCGGCTGAAAGACGACCCAGGTTCGTCGCGGTTGATAACGATCATTGATAGCCTGCAGGGTGGCGGCGATTTCCGTCGGGTGGTGAGCATAGTCGTCGATGACGGTGACCCCGCAGCCCGTGCCGCGCCGGGACATCCGTCGTTCGATTCCTGCGAACGACTCGAGACCGGCGGCGATCGCCTCCGGGGCCAGTCCCTCATGGCAGGCTAGTGCCGCAGCCATCAGAGCATCCTGGACCATGTGGACACCCGGAAGGGCCAGGCGGGCTGACAGCACTTTCCGCCCATCGTGGGTGACGTCGAACGCGCAGCAGCCGGACTCCGCCTGGAGGTTATCCGCTTGCCAGCTAGCCCCGGGGAGAAGACCGTAGGTTTCATGCACGACACCACGAGCAAGAACCTCCTCGCCGAGGTCCAACTCTCCGTGGGGAGTGATGAGCGTACCACCCGGCTGAACTTGGGCGGCAAACTGCGCGAAGGCTGCGCGGATGTCATCGAGATTCTGGTAGCAGTCCAGATGGTCCGCCTCGACGTTCAGGATTCCCGCAACCGCAGGCTCCAGGGCCAGAAACGATCGACCGTATTCACAAGCTTCGACGATGAAGTGTTCGCCCCGGCCTGCGCCTGAGCTTCCGCCCAACTGGTCGGCGGCGGCCCCCATGATGAAGGTGGGGTCGTAGCCCGCGGAGGTGAACAGATGCGCGAGCAAGGCTGTGGTGGTGCTTTTTCCGTGGGTGCCCGCAACGGCGATCCCCCGCCGATGGCGCATCATCTCTCCCAGCAGTTCCGGGTAGGACAGGACGGGCAGGTTTCGGCGGCGGGCGGCGACCCACTCGGGGTTGGACTGGGGAATGGCGGCGCTGACCACTACGCGGTCCGCGTTGGGGGGTAGGTGGTCTGCGTGGTGACCTACTCGTACGATCGCGCCTTGGGCGACCAGCCGGCCTAACCCCTCGAAGTCACGGGCGTCCGACCCGCTGACGCGCGCGCCTTGGCGCATCAGCAGGTTGGCTGCCGCGGACATTCCGCACCCGCCGATCCCGATCAGGTGAACACGTTCGCGCGGTTCGGGCGCGGCGTCGGTTCGGGGTGCGCCAGGCGGTTTGTCGGGGTTGAACACCGCTTCCTCTCCAGGGGATTATCGAGCGACCATATTGTCGCCAGAGGTCGTTTTGAATGATAGCCTGGGGGATGAGAAAAGCCCGGGGAAACCGCTGGACCCATCTCGCTCACCCTTATGATATCGGTTGGGTGGGCGCTTTCGCTTCATCTCATCGCCCTCCCGAGTTCGCGGGCGGCGGGATCAGTTCACAGATCCGCTGGGCGACGTGTCCGGAGGCGTTCGTGGTGCCCATGCGTCGGGCTGCGGCAGCCATGCGGGCTAACGCGTCCGCATCGCTCATCAAGCCGGGCAGCACCTCGCGTAATCCTGCTGCGGTCTTCTCGGGCACGATTCGGTCGTGCACGATCCTCGCCGCCCCCGCTTTGACCAGTACGCGCGCATTAGCTTGCTGGTGCATGTCTCGATGATAGGGATAGGGCAGGAGCACCGCCGGTTTGCCCAGGGCGGTGATCTCTGCCAGGGTCGAAGCCCCCGCGCGGGAGACAATCAGGTCGGCTGCAACCAGCGCATCCGCCATTCGGTGGGTGAAGGGCAGGGTCTTCGCTGGTACGTTCGCTTCCTCGTATCCGGCCTGGGTGGGCTCGAGATCCGCCTGGCCGGTGAGGTGGAGGATCTGCCATTCGGGTGCGCCTGCCAGCAGTTCGCGAATCGCGACCATGGCCCGGTTGATTGAAGTCGCCCCCTGGGAGGCTCCGGTTACGAGCAGGGTTCGCCGGGCGGGGTCCAGCCCGAAGTGTTCCAGGCCTGCTGACCGGTCCGCGGTGCGGAACTGGGCTCGGATGGGGCATCCGGTGACCTCACAGTGGTCATGGTCGCGAAGGGCCTTGAGGGTTTCGGGCCACTGCACGAATATCCGCCGGGCCCTTCGCGCCAGAAACCGGTTCGCTCGTCCGGGGACGGCGTCCGGATTCAGCAGGATCGTGGGGATACCGCCCCGGTCCGCTTCGCACACCGGCGGTCCGCTGGCGAATCCTCCCGTTCCGACTACGACCGCGGGACGCCGACGCGAGAACTCTCGCCGACAATCATGACAGGAACGTCGCCAATCCAGGTAGAACCGCGGCCAGGTCCAGGGTGCGGACCTGAGCGGTCGAACGCTTTGGGCGATCCACTCACCATCGGTGCGCTCGAGCACGGACCGGTCAAACGCCCGGTTGGTGCTGAAGAACACGAAACCAACGTCGGAGCGCAGCTCGCGTACCGCTTCGGCAACAGCCAGGGCGGGGAAGACGTGCCCGCCAGTACCGCCTCCGGCAAAGACCACCGTGCTAGCAGCGTCAACCGAGTCGGTGGGCCTCTCCAGAATGGTGGCAGCACCTGCGCTCATCCGCTCGCTCCTCCGGGGGAGAGCGCCGCCTCGCCCTCGGCGGCACCGCTTGAGGGCTGGAGCGAGGGGTCCGTGGTTGTCGAGGCTGAGACCGCCGCGGTACGGGCGACTCCAGCCAGGAGACCGACCAGGGCAGCCAAGAACACCACGCCAGACCCTCCGGCGGAGACGAAGGGTAGGGCGATTCCCTTGGTGGGAGCCACCACGCTGACCACCGCGAGGTTTATCACCGCCTGCAAGCAAATCAGCAGGGTGACGCCGAACGCCAGTAAGCGTGCCTCCGAGCTGCGGGCTCGCCGCATGGCCCGCAGTCCCAGGAGCAGGAAGGCGACGAACAGCAGAACGATGAGCAAACCACCGAAGACGCCGGTCTCCTCGCACCAGACCGAGAAGATGAAGTCGGTCTGGCTGGCGGGCAGGTAGCCGTACTTCTGAATCCCCGAGCCCAAGCCGGACCCGAACCAGCCTCCGGAGGCGATCGTCGCCAGGGATTGGATGGCGTGATACCCGCTGCCTTGTGGATCGGCCCAGATGTCCGCGAAGCTGGTCAAACGTTCCATGCGGTAGGGTTCGAAGTAGACCAGGTAGGCGCCGGTAGCTATGCCCGGAAGCGCAACCACTACGAGGTGGATCAGGCGACAGCCTCCCACAAGCAGGATCGCCCCCCCCACCAGCCCGAGCAGTGCCGCAGTGCCGAAGTCCTCCACGCCAACCAGCGCGGTCAGCACGGCGATGACCGCAACGGATGGCAAGAGGAGCTTGGTCACCGATCCCACCAGCTTGGATCGCCCGCCGACAAAAGCGGCCAAGAAGACCACCAAGGCCACTTTGGCCATCTCCGACGGCTGAAACGCAGGCCCCACACCAGGCGTTCCGATGCTTAACCATCGCCTCGCGCCGTTGCGCTCCAACCCGATACCCGGGATCAGCGCCAGACTCAGGCACGCGCCGGCCAACACCACCAACAGAAGGGACGGCTGCCACCACGATCTGTGGCGCCATGCAAACGCCTGAGGACCCACCCAGGAGAACATCAGCATCGTGGCGAGGCCGAACCCCACGAAGATCAACTGGCGACCGAAGCCGGTCCTCCACCATTCGACCGAGGACGAACGATCCACTCCGCCGCTCGCAGAAGCCACCGCCACGACCCCGATCATCATCAGCGCAGCAGCTACGACCATGATGGCGTTGGCGGTCGCTTCCCCCGCGATGTCGCTCTTGCCCATCACCCAGCCCCCACTCGCTCGATCCGCCATGCGCCCTTCGGAACCACAATGTAAACGGCATACGCCTCTGCGTTAGCGCAACTTCATCGTCGCGAGGGCAAAGACCGCGAACATCGCCCCCAGCAACCAGAACCGGGTCACCGTCTGCGTCTCCGTCCAACCGCTCAGGTGATAGTGATGGTGCAGTGGGGCGCAGCGGAACATCCGCCGCCCGCCGGTGGTCTTGAAGTACCACACCTGCAGCATGACGGACACGGCTTCGATCACAAACACCCCTCCGACGATGAACAGCATCAATTCCTGGCGGGTGACCACGGCGATGTATCCGATCACGCCCCCCAGAGGGAGAGAACCCGTATCTCCCATGAACACCTGCGCCGGATGACAATTGTACCAGAGAAAGCCGGCGCACGCTCCGAGGGTTGCCCCGCACATGACCGCCAGCTCACCACTGTGGGGAACGTGTGGAATCAACAGCTTGCGGGCTACGGTCTCGTCCCCCACTACATAAGCCAGAATCATGAACACCAGCGCACAGATGCCCACGCAGCCGGAAGCCAATCCGTCCATCCCGTCGGTGAAGTTGACGGCGTTGCTGGTCCCAGTGATCACCAGTACGGCGATGAGCATGAACGGGGCTGTACCCAAGCTGAAGCCGTGCTTGTAGAAGGGTACGCTGAGCACACGATAGGCTTCGCGGGACTCCACTGCATCCGCCCCGGCCACCCAGGCGTGGTTGGTCTGCCCCGCACTGTAAACGAAGTAGCCTACGATCACCGCCAGACCCATCTGAAACAACAGCTTCTCGTAGCTCTTCAGCCCGTCCCGACTCCCGGTCCTCTTCTTGGCGGTGAGCTTGAACCAGTCGTCGACCGCACCCAGTGCTCCCAGCCATAACAGACAGACGATCCCCAATTGCACGTAGAACACCATGAAGTCGGCGAACAGCAGCGTGCCCAGCATGATGGCTGCGATGATCAGGATCCCGCCCATGGTGGGGATCCGCTGCTTGTCGCGCATCAACTCGTTTAGAGATTCGTGGTCGAACTCCGCATGATCGCCCACTTTGTACTTGACGAGCTGGCGAATCACTCGGGGACCGAGGATGAGCACAAACAGGAAGCAGAACAGTGCAGCCAATGTCGCGCGGAACAGAGGATTCTCGTATGCGTAGTGCCGCCCCTCGAGCATCAACCTGAAGAGGTGATACAGCACGCTCGACTACTCCTGTTCGCACTGGCTGACGCGGTCGGTCGCCCCGAACCGACTCGCTACGCTCCGGGTGACACGCTCCAATCCCAGAGCGCGCGAGCCCTTCAGTAAGACAGTGTCACCCGCGCGCAGGAGATCCGGGACTCGGGCGCAGGCTTCCTCGGTGGTTTTGCAGGTCAACGTAAGCACGTCGGTGCTTTCGGCGCACGCCCCTTCCACAACCGGAACCGCTCCCCGACCGACGGAGACGATTACCTCGACCCCACGTCTTCCCGCCAGGGCACCCACTCCATAGTGTCGCGCCCCGCTCCCGGATCCGAGTTCGAGCATCTCCCCCGCCACCAGCACCCGCCTACCTTGGCCCACCGACTGGAGCACCTCGACGCCCGCAGCCATACTAGTCGGGTTTGCGTTGTAGCAGTCTTCGATCAGGGTCACTCCGCCGATCCGGTGCACCTTCAGACGCATCTCCGGAAGGCGCACGGTGCTTAACGCCTCGACCAGCTCTTGTTCCGCAAGGCCCAGGCAGCGCCCGACTGCATAAGCTGCGGCGGCATTCAGGGCGTTGTGTACGCCAAGTACGGGGAGTGTCACTGTCCGGCGATCGCCGATCCGGAAACCCACGCCCTTGAGCGTGGACTCCACCCGACCGATGCTCACGTCCGCGTCCGGAGCTATTCCAAACGTCACCGTGCGTTGCCCGGATGGTATTGAAGCGCCGTCCACCGAGCGCACGTCGTCCAGGTTCACGACGCCGGTTCCATCCGGCTTGACGTGGTCCAGCAGGGACAGCTTCTCGCGGGCGACGTCTTCAATGCTGCCCAGGCCCGCCAGATGCGCCTCTCCGATGGAGGTGACCACACCAATCTCTGGGTTGGCTAGTCGTGCAAGACGGGCGACCTCTCCCGGTGCGTTCGATCCGATCTCCACGACCAGGTATTCATCCGCAACTTCACCCGACAACAAGGTCAACGGAACACCGATGTCGTTGTTGTAGCTCTTCCGGGCGGCGCGGCCGCGCAAGGCCGTCCCCAGTAGGTGATCGATCATGCACTTGGTGGTCGTCTTGCCGTTGCTTCCGGTGACCGCGATCACTGTGCAGGTCAACTGTTGACGGTACCACTGGGCTAGCCGGAAAAGCGCGTCCCGAGGATCGGCCACGACGATGAACGGGCCTTTGTGTTCGTCTGCGGTTTCCGCTTGCTCGCTGACGACGGCGGCGCAGGCACCTTTGTCAAAGGCCTGCCCGACGAACGTATGTCCGTCAAACCGCTCACCACGCAGGGCAATGTACAGGTCTCCGGGGTTTAGAGTTCTCGTGTCTGTGGACACCCCGGTTGCTGACGCGGCGTGGTTCCCGCGCAGTTTGCCGCTCACCACTTCCGCGATCTTGCCGAGTTGCAGGGCGATCATGGCGCACCCGCTCCCACGGTCCAAGTGCGTTGCCGGCTGGCGGCCTGGATGGCCTCTCGGGCTTCTTCCGCGTCATCGAAATGAGCCTGCTCCGCCCCGAGGTCCTGATAGGTTTCGTGCCCTTTTCCAGCGATCAGGACTGTGTCGCCGGGTTCCGCCAGACCCACCGCCAGCTTGATCGCCTGACGGCGGTCGGGCTCGACGTGTGTGGAGCAATCTTCGTAACCCTCGATCCCGGGCAGGATCTCGTTGATGATCGCTCGGGGGTCTTCAGTTCGCGGATTGTCGCTGGTCACCACGGCTACGTGTGCTCTGCGACCGACGACGGCGCCCATGCGCGGTCGCTTGGTGCGGTCGCGGTCGCCGCCGCATCCGAATACACAAATCAACCGTCCAACCGTCAGAGGGACGAGCGTGGCCAAGGCATGATCCAGGGCGTCGTCGGTGTGCGAGTAATCCACCAGGACGGAGATCGGGCAACCGTCTGGTTCTACGCGCTCCAGGCGGCCGCTCACCACCTTGGTGTCCTCGATTCCGCGCACAATATCTCCCACGGGGACACCCAGCTTCCATGCCGCCGCAGCGGCTGCCGCGATGTTGATCGCGTTGTGTCGACCCATCAGCCGGCTGGACAGGTTCACGGTCCGCCCGGCGAAGCGCAGCCGCAGCAGGTTGCCCTCGATCGACGAGCGGACCACTTCTGCGTTCACGTCCGTTCCGGTTGCAGTCAGGCCGTACCGAACAACTGCCGCCCGACAATCCGGGAGCATCTCCGGACTCGCCGGATCGTCTGCGTTGACGATCGCGGCGGCGTCCGCATCCAGTACGTCGAACAGGCGTTTCTTGGCGCGGACATACGCTGCCCGAGTTCCATGATAATCGAGGTGATCGCCGCTGAGGGTGGTAAAGACGGCGGCGTCGAAGCTTAGACCGTCGCAACGGTGTTGGTCGAGGGCGTGGCTGGAGACTTCCATCACCGCGTAGGTCGCCCCGGCGTCGAGGGCGTGGGCGAGCTGGTCACACAATACGAGGGGCGCGGGGGTGGTCATCCGACTCGGGACCGATCTGCTACCCAGGCCGTAGCCCAGGGTGCCCACTGATGCGGTCCGGTGGCCCGCCGCTTCCAGGATGGCTTGCAGCAATCGGCAGGTGGTGGTCTTTCCGTTGGTCCCGGTGATGCCGATCAGGCGCAGCCGGCGGCCGTTGCGGCATTGGGTGACTCCGTGGAAGACCGCCGCCAGTCTGGCGAGGGCTGAGCGACTGTCCGGGACGCGTACATGTACCACGCCAGCGGGTACGCCACTGCCTCCCTCATCCACCACGGCCACGGCACCGGCTGCCGCCGCCGCGGGGATGAACCCGCGACCATCGGCCCGCGTGCCGGATATGGCTACAAAGCAGCTTCCCGAGGAAACGTTCCGCGAGTCGTCGGTCAGGCTGGCGATGGGGATGTCCGGAGGGAGGTCGGCGCCGTGCTCGAGCAGGCCGGCTGCACCCAGCAACCGGCGTAGGGTCCAATCCTTTGGGGCCATTAGAATCGCTCCGCGCTCATCCTTGAGGCCCCTCCATTTTAGCAGATTCTGCGTGCAAGTCGATTCCCTATTTGCCGCTGATTACGAATCTTCGCTTTACATTCCGCTCCTGCGTCGCACTCCGGAGGATACCCCAGAGGATCCACGGGTTGAGTCAGGCGACAACGGCGAGGGCTGCTCGTCGTCCGCTCCCTCGCGGTCGCGGCGCTGATCGGATCAGACCTTCTGCCGGGAGGCCGCACGACTTCGGACGGTCCCGGGCGCGGGTTCACACATCCAGGTTCTTGACGTTGATGGCGTTGTCTTCGATGAACCGCCGGCGCTGATCGACGTTGTCGCCCATGAGCACGCGGAAGATGCGGTCCGCCTCGCGGGCGTCCAGATCGAGCTGGTCGATATCCTCAGGGTCATCGGTGACGGTGACCCGTAACAGGGTGCGTTTGGCGCGATCCATGGTGGTCTCCCACAGCTCCTTCGCGTCCATCTCGCCCAGCCCCTTGAAGCGTTTGATGCTCAGCCCCTCGCTGCCCAGCTTGCGGACGTGCTCGGGCACGTCCGCGAGGTTCTCGAGTTCGACCGATGGGTCCTCTCCACGTCGCAGCCAGAACTTGGGTGGAGTCAGCTCTCCGGTGACCAGCTCCTCGCGGCGCATGAAGAAGTCATCGGTGGTGAACCCCATGCCTTCGATTTCCTGCAGGAGACTCTCGAGCCGACGACATTCACCCATATCGTAGCGCACGATGCGCTCCTCGCCAGCCTGCCCGTTTCCATTGTCACCCGGTCGCTCGCGCCGTTCCGAAACTTCGACATGCCGGGCATCCACGATCTCCGCGTTGGGGGCATGAGCCTGGCGGAACTGCATCAGCTCCGCCTCGGTAAGGAAGAAACGTTGCTCGGGCACCTCGTTCCCCGGATGATACACCTGCGCCAGGATGGACGGCAGGGGTTTTCCGTCACCGCGCTGGTCGCGCAGGAGCGCTTGGAAGTCCACTCCGCGTCGCTGGAGGAGCACCGCTCGACTTTGGATCTTGTCCAGGGTCTCCATTAATACAGCCAGGACCTCACCATCCAGCACCCGTTCGTTGCCGTCATCATCGCGCACGATCAGGCTGGTCTCTTTGAGACCCAGACCGGACAGTTTCTCGTTGAGCCGCGTGTCGTTCAGCAGGTACTCAGCATGCTTTCCCTTGCTGACCAGGTATAGCGGCGGCTGGGCGACATACACGCGCCCCTCGTCGATCAGCGGGCGCATGTGGCGGAAGAGGAAAGTCAGCAGCAGGGTGCGGATGTGGCTGCCATCCACGTCCGCATCGGTCATGATGATGATCTTCCCGTAGCGCAGCTTGCCCAGGTCGAACTCGTCCTTGCCGATCCCACAGCCGACTGCATTAATCAGGTTAACGATTTCCTCATGGCTAAGCATCTTATCCACCCGGGCCTTCTCCACGTTGAGAATCTTACCCTTGAGGGGCAAGATGGCTTGGGTGAAGGAATCGCGCCCTTGTTTGGCGCTACCGCCCGCGGAATCTCCCTCGACCAGGTAGAGCTCGGTGTCGTGGGCATCCTTACTGCGACAGTCCCACAGCTTGCCGGGGAGTCCTCCGCCGGAGAGGGCACTCTTGCGGGCCATTTCCCGGGCCTTGCGGGAGGCTTCCCGAGCCCGGGCCGCCTGGACCCCCTTCTCGACGATGCGCTTCGCGTCTGCGGGATTCTCTTCCAGGAAGTTGCTGAAGTGCTCGTTCACCGTCCGCTGGACGAACGATTCGACCTCCGGATTCAACAGGCGTACCTTGGTCTGCCCTTCGAACTGCGGTTCGGGAACCTTGACCGAGACCAGGGCAATCAGCCCCTCGCGCCAGTCGTCCCCGGTCGGACTCACACTGCCCTTAATCAACCCCTTGTTCTTCGCATAGGCATTGGCGACGCGGGTCAGGGCACTGCGGAAACCGGAGAGGTGCATCCCCCCGTCAATGTTGTGAATGTTGTTGGCGAAGCAGAGGACCGACTCGCTATAGCTATCGATATAGCACATGGCGATATCGCAGGCCAAGCCCTGCTCCTCGTCCGTCGCCCGCAGACGGATGACGTCTCGATGGACCAGAGTGGCACCACCTGCAAGGTAGCGGGCATACTCGGCCAGACCATCTCGGAAGTGGAAGTCCAGCTCTTTTCCGCTGTCGGCTTCGGCGACGGAAATGCGCAGATTGTCGTTGAGATAGGCCAGTTCACGCAGGCGGGTCACCACGGTGTCGAACTTGAACTCGCAATCCGGGAAGATCTCCGGGTCGGGGTTGAAGGCGACGCGGGTCCCCCGTTTGGTGGTAGTCCCCACGACCTGCAGTTCTCGTGCGGTTTGCCCGCGCTCGAAGCGCATTGAGTGAATCTTCCCCTCCTGGAAGACCTCGACCTCGAGCCATTCGCTGAGCCCGTTCACCACGCTCACCCCGACGCCGTGTAGTCCGCCCGATACCTGGTACGCCCCGCGATCGAACTTGCCTCCGGCGTGCAGGGTGGTCATCACGATTTCCAGGGCCGATTTACCATCAAGCTTGGGGTTTTCGTGGCTTTTTCGACCCACGGGAATCCCGCGGCCGTCATCGACGACCGTACAACTTCCGTCCGCATTGAGCTTGACCAGGATATTCTCGCAGTATCCGGCCATCGCCTCGTCGATAGAGTTGTCCACCACCTCCCAGATAAGATGGTGCAGCCCACTGGCGCCGGTCCCGCCGATATACATGGCCGGCCGTCGGCGTACGGCGTCCAGCCCTTCGAGAACCGTAATCTGCGAAGCGTCGTAGGCGGAGGCGTCGTCCTTGGGCCTCATCGCTTGGGTGGGCTCGAGGTGCTCCTCCCCCACGCCATTCGGCGCCGTGGCTTCAGTACCTCCGCTCTGCAAGTCACTCATGGTTATGGTCTCGTCCGCCAATTCCGGATCGCCGGTCACTTATCCACCACCTGGTTCCGCACCGCCTCAAGTCGATCCCCGCCGCGACCGTAGCGAAACCGCATTCTCGGGGTCGTCGCGAAGCGGCATTCCCGCTCGAAGGCCTCCAACAGAACCCCCCACCAGCGTCTGCGCATGTAAGCTGCGACCGTAGGGTCGTCCACCCAGAACTCGACGCTCCGTCGATCTACCGTTCCCAGCGTACAGCGCGCCCGGAACTCATCGTCAACCACCCGGACCACACATGCCCGCACCGCCTCGCGGTGTTCCAGGCCACCGACCCAGCTCCCGGTCATCAATCCGGCCGCCAGTGGCCCGATGGCCCCCGGCGCCCGGCGCGGCTGACGGTTGCGCCAGATCTGCCCGAGCTGCTTGGGGCTCGGTTCACGCACGCCCAGCCCTCGCTGTCGCCCATGGGTCTATGAGAGGTTCACCGGCATGACCACGCACAGCAGGTCTTCCCCCCCGAGCAGCACTCCGGGCCGTTTGGCATCCTTCAGCTGCAATTTCACGGAATCCGTCCGTACAACTCGAAGCGCTTCGATGAGGAACACCGGGTTGAAGCCGATGTCGATCGGCGGCCCGGCGTAGCTCACTTCGAGATCGATGGTCGCTTCGCCCTGCTCCGGAGCTCGACTCGAGAGGGTCAGGCGGTCCGGACTGAGCGAGAAGCGCACCCCCCGCGACTCTTCGTTGGTGAGCAGAGCGGCCTGCTTGACCGCGCCCAGGAACTGCAGGGTGGGGAGATCGAGTTCCTTGTCACAATCGTTGGGGATGACCTCCTCGTACTGGGGGAACTGCCCTTCCACCAGCCCGGCGGTTACCACCATGCGCGGCGAGCGTGCCACGATCTGGCTATCGGTGATCTTGAGCGCAATCGGATCGCTTCCCTCGCCCAGCACCCTCTGGAACAGGTGCATGGCCTTGCTGGGCACGATGGCCCGGTGCTCGGGCTCTCCGGCGGCTTGCACAGCGCCAGCCGCGCGGGCCAAGCGCCGCCCGTCGGTGGCTACCAGGGTCAGCTTTGTGCCCCGCTGGTCCCAGAGCACGCCGTTGATCGCGTAGCGCGTGCTCTCCCGCGCCGCGGCGATGACCGTCCACTCGGTGAGGCGTTTTAGGACAGCCGGTTCGATCTCGAAATCCGGCTCGCCGGCAAGGTCGGCGACGGGAGGGAACTCCGCCGGTTCCTGGCAGTAGATCTGAAAATGGCTCGCCGCACCACGTACATGGCACGTCGTTTCGTCGGTTTCGATCTCCAGCACGTCGTCCGTGCTCTCGCGAACAATCTGAGCGAGCTTGTCCGCAGCCACCAGGGTCGAGCCCTCTTCGGCCACTTCGACCTGGCTCAGGAGCGCGCGAATTCCGATTTCCAGGTCAGTTGCCTGCAGGCGGCAATGATCCGTCGCAGCTTCGAGCAGTACACATTGGAGGATTGGCTTGGGGCTGCGCGTTGGCGCAACGCTGCACGCGGCCGTCAAGGCGTCGGCTAGTTCGGCACGTTGGACCCTGACCTTCATTGCTTGCGCATCCTTATACTATAGTACCCTTATCAACCCTAATATTCCCTATAAGGGCCTGTAAGTTGTGTGACGATCGCGGGCGCGATTTCGCTAAGCTCATATTGTACCCGTTCCTACAGCGTCAGCCAGCCCATGCGGAGCTGTGGACAGCCTGCGAGATAGGATGTCCCCAACCGGGCGGTTGCCCACCGACCGTCCAGCCGTACCAGCCTGAACTCCGCTTCCGGCGGTAAACCGAACCGGCGTCACAGCACTGTTCACATCGCTCGACCCCCGGAACGCCCTTTTTGTAACAGGTCTGTGAGTTCCTCCACGTTGCCGTTCAATTGGCCGTCGCTTGCCCGGCTTTCGGCGATGAGTCGGCAGCCGTGCAGGACGGTGGAATGGTCCCGACCGCCGAAGAAGCCGCCGATTTCCTCCAGGCTGTGGTTGGTCAGCTCCCGGGCGAGGTACATGCAAACCTGTCGTGGTCCGGTGACGGACTTAGTGCGTTTGCGTCCTTGGAGGTCGGACACGCGGACGCTGTAGCGCGAGCTGACCAAGTCGATGATTTCCGGGATGGTTACGGGGCGACGGGTTTCCAGGCTTCCCAGGGCCTCCAGGGCGATCTCTCCGGTGATGATGCCGTCGCGGGTCTGGCTGAGGGCGTCGGTCTTGAGGAGGGCGCCCTCCAGCTCGCGGATGTTGGTCTCCACCCGGGCGGCGATCAGCTTGACCACATCCTCGGGTACTTCGATGCAGCGGAGTTTGGCTTTCTTGCGGATGATGGCCATCCGGGTTTCGAGACAGGGGCGGTCGACCAGGGCCACGAGCCCGGAGTTGAAGCGGCTGATGAGTCGTTCCTGGAGGCTGGGAATCTCTGCGGGGCAGCAGTCCGCACACACGATGATCTGCCGCTGCGACTGATGGAGCGTGTTGAAGGTGTGGAAGAACTCCTCCTGGCTACGCTCGCGCTCACCGAGAAACTGGATGTCGTCGATCACCAGCACGTCTACATGTCGGTAGCGGTAGCGAAACTGATTCAGGGCTCCGCGTTCGACGGCTTCTATGAAATGGTTGGTGAACGTCTCACAGGAAATATAGAGGGTGCGCCGTTCGGGGACCCGGTCTCGTATGGTGTGGCAGACGGCCTGGAGGAGGTGCGTCTTACCTAGCCCAACATTTCCGTGAAGGAACAAGGGGTTATAGGCTTTCCCGGGGGATTCGCTAACCGCGACTGCGGCGGCGTGGGCGAGTCGATTGCATGGGCCGGTGACGAAGTTTCCGAAGACGTAGTCGTCGTTGAGCATCATCTCCGGCGATTCGTGCTCGAACGACAGAGGGGCGACCGAGACGCTCTCCGGCTGGTCGGTCTCGAATTCGACGGAGATGAGCATTCCGGTTGCGGCCTGGGCGGCTTCGGTGAAAGGTTGGCGGCAGTGGGCGTTGAGATAGCGCACCTGGGCGGGGTTTGCGGCCAGGATGGTGAGCGCACCGCCGTGGAGGCGGCGCGGTTCGAGATTGGCGAACCAGCCGCGCATGAGATCGGGAAAGCGAGTCCGTAGGTGGGTAACGATCTCCTTCCACTCGGATGATTCTAAGTTCGGCATCCGCGGGGACCCTTGGGCTGTGCCGCGGGCAAGCGGCGTTGGGTACACGTTGACTACACGGTGGGATGGCTAGCCTAACACCTTTTCTGATGGGAGGTTAGGCTCGCGCTCCTGGTATCCTGCACAGGCCTTCATTCTACCACGAAAAGCGGAAGTGAACAGCCCATTACTCGCCCATCTGGACGATTGGAGGCTGTGAGTTCATTGGAGATTCACAGCTTGTCAACGTGGTGGAAAAGGTGGGGATGGCCCGGGCGCGACGCTCCTGGAGCTGGAGCTGTTCGGGGTTCGCGACAAGCGGAGGAAGTTCGGATACAATCGCGACGTTCCATGGGCGCGTGCGGTCAGTGGGCTGGCGATGGTGCCGGGGTTTCTGAGTTCTCTTCCTATTGTGACGATGTGGTGCGTGCGTACACTACCCACTCTGCCATGTAGTCCGCCGCGAACGGATTGAACTGTCAGCCAGGAAGGCGATCATGACCACCGCTTCACCGCAGCAGATGGACCTACCGTTCGACTCATCTCCGGTTCGGAGTAACCCAGTGGCTCAGGTACGAAAGACACCTGCTGGAAAGACAGGCAGCGGACGCCGCCCATCGGGAGGTACGGGCGCAGCGGGCAAGCGCAGCGGGCGCAAGTCCGCGGAGTCGATGGCGAAACAGCAGCGCGAGATCTCGGTTTCCGAGTTTTTCGCCAAGAATCGCCACCTGCTGGGTTTTGACAACAAGCGCAAAGCTCTGCTGACCACGGTGAAGGAGGCGGTGGACAACAGCCTCGATGCGTGCGAGGAGGCAGGGATCCTGGCGGACCTCGAGATCGACGTGCAACAACTTGCGGAAGACCGCTTTCGGGTTGTCGTGCGGGACAACGGACCGGGTATCGTTCGCCAACAGATTCCCAACATCTTCGGCAAACTACTGTATGGATCCAAGTTCCACCGTCTGAAGATGGCCCGAGGGCAGCAGGGGATCGGGATCAGCGCCGCGGGTATGTATGGGCTGATCACCACGGGCAAACCGATCAGCATCATCAGCCGAGTGGGCCGCAACAAGGAGGCCCATCACTTCAAGGTGGCGATCGACACCCACAAGAACCGTCCCGAGGTGTCCCACGATGAGACCGTTGAGGTGGAGTGGGATCACGGAACGCGGGTGGAGATCGAGTTGGTGGCGTCGTTTATCAAAGGTCGACAGGGGATCGGCGAGTACATCGAGCAGACCGCCATCGCCAATCCGCATGCCCGGATCGTCTATCGGGCGCCCACCGGGGAGCGGTGTGAGTATCCCCGGGGGGTCGAGGACCTTCCGGAAGAACCGCGCGAGATCAAACCGCATCCCTACGGTATTGAGCTGGGCACGCTGATGAAGATGCTCAAGACCACCGAGTCGCAGAAGCTGGGGGGCTTCTTGCAGAAGGAGTTCTCTCGGGTCAGTGGTTTGGTGGCCAAGAAAGTGTGCGCACAGTCGGCGACTACCCCGCTGACCTGGATCAACGGTCTGGACACCGCGACGATCGAGAAACTCTACAACGCTCTGCAGGCGACGAAGATTATGGCGCCGAGCACGGACTGTCTTTCTCCGATTGGGGTGGAGGCGATCCTGAGCGGTCTGTTGAAGGGGGTGAAGGCGGAGTTCTACACGGCGTCCACGCGCAGCCCGGCGGTGTATCGTGGGAATCCCTTTCAGATCGAAGTGGGGCTGGCGTATGGCGGGCAACTGGGCAGTAGTCTGGTCAACGGGAATGGTAAATCGGAAAACGCCCAGGCTCGGGTGATCCGTTTTGCGAATCGCGTGCCTCTGCTCTACCGGCAGAGTGCGTGCAGCACCTTCAAGGCGGTGCTGGAGACGAAGTGGAGCAACTATGGCGTATCCCAGCCGCGGGGCGCGTTGCCGCAGTCACCGATCATCGTGCTGATTCATATGGCCAGTGTCTGGGTGCCGTTCACTTCGGAATCCAAGGAAGCTATCGCCGACTATGACGAGATTCGCAAGGAGATCAAGCTAGCCCTGGCGGAGACTGCGCGGCGTCTGGGAATCTATCTGCGGCGTAAGAAGAAGCGTATTGCGTACACTCAGCGGCGCGACGTGTTCACGCGGTACATCCATGAGGTGGTCGAGTCCGTGCGGTCGATGGCGGTTTGTGACAAGGAGAAGCTGCGGCGATCGCTTATGGAACTGGCGGAGCGGGCTACGCTTGCGGCGGATATGGAGTTCGACGAACACGGGAAGGTGGTCAGGAAGAAGCGCCCGGACGCGAATCCGGCTTTGGCGGACACGGTGATCGTGGGGGCGGAGGATTCCGCCCCGGAGGCGAGTACGCTCTTTGATGATACGACCAACGGTGCTCGGCGCAAGCGTGGTGCGGTGAAGCGTCCGCGGAAGGCAGCGCGGGGTAAGAAGAGGCGGTGATTGGCAGTGCAGGGGTTGTCGGTTTGGTCTGTAGCGTCACCCACAAGGGGTGACGCTACATTAGGAATTGCCATGAGCTACCGAACCGATCGGCTTGGTGTCGCCAGGTAGTCAACGTGTTGTATCTATACGCTCATGAGTTTGCACTGTTACGGTTAGACGCGCCTTGACGGTCTATACGGATTCACCGGGGCGAGAACCATCGGGATAACGTGGCTTCGTCCTGTCGCGGTCAGGATAATCAGTTATGGCAAAGAAGAAGACCACGGGGCGCAAGACCAGTGGTACCCGCAAGCCTAAGGGGGCGACTACGAAGAGAGCATCGCGCAGTGCGTCTGTAACTGCAGCCGGAAGCGCTCCGCTATTGCGCAAGCGGCGCGGCGGGGACGCTGGAGAGAAGCTGACGGAACTGGCTAAGTATGTCGCCGAGAGTGCGTTTGCCCAGCGGGACCCGACGATCAGTATTCCCATTCGGGCGCTGAGCAACGTCAACTTCAACGTGAAGACCCGCTACATCGAGATGGGCGACAAGGCCCAGGCGCGCACTCTGTTCAACTACGGCCAAGCCAAGCGCTTCATGCAGACCATGCTGGTGGGGTCCAAGGTCAAGGATCTGGTGGAAGAGGGCAAGACCGCCAGCATCCGGCAGATTTACTACCTGGCTAAGCACACCATCAAGGGTACGAAAGAGAAGACGTTTGACGATCAGAGCGAATCCGATCCGGTGATCGAGGATCTCGAGGTCGCGGTGGACGCGCTTCGGGAAGAGCTGCACGTCTTCGCCGCGGGCCGAGGGGCGATGATCGGTGAACTCACCTTCATAGACTCCGGGGATACGATCGACGCGACCCGCCTGGGCAGTGGCGGATACGCGATCCCCAGTATTGTCGAACCACACGTTATCCAGTTCAAGAAGTGCAAAGCCAAGTTTATCCTACACCTCGAAAAAGATACCGTCTGGCGCCGCTTTGTCGAAGATCGCTTCTGGGAGAAGCATCGCTGCATTCTGACTCATGGCGGTGGCCAACCTCCGCGGGGGGTGCGCCGACTGCTCCGGCGGATGCACGAGGAATTGAAGCTTCCGGTTTTTGTTCTGCTGGATAACGATCCGTGGGGGTACTACATTTACTCGGTCATCAAACAGGGATCGATCAATCTGGCGTATGAATCCGCCCGCATGGCCGTGCCGGACGCTAAGTACATCGGCGTCTCCAGCTTTGATTTCGAGCGCTACGATCTAACCGACGACGTCAAGATCGGACTGGATGCCAATGACGTGAAGCGGGCCAAGCAAATCCTCGCCTACCCCTGGTTTGCAGGTAAGCGGCCGTGGGCCAAGGAGATTCGCAAGATGCTCCAGAACGGCTTTAAGATGGAAGTCGAGGCGATGTGCTCCAAGGCCCTCAGCTTCGTGACCGAAGTCTACGCCCCCGAGCGGATCAAGGACAAGAAGCGGTGGCTGGACTGACCCGCAGGCCGTTTAGGGAAGCCGTGGTTCATGGCATTCCCAATTCATGTGCAGCGTATATGCGGTGTGGCGAAAGTAGTCGTCCGCAGATCGTCCATCGCTTCGGGGAATGCCGAGTTCTTCCTTCGCCCCCTTTGGGGGCTCTGTACGGAATCGCTTGATTTCCCAGGGCTCGCTTCGCTCACCCTGGGCTTTATTCCTGCGCCCCCTTTGGGGGCTAGAGTTTGCAGCAGGGGCGTGCTCATACCCAGTGCAGTGTGGCCTTCATTGAGGGCTATGGGGATTCTGTGGGGGTGAGGGCTAGCAGGGCTTGGGCGGCGAAGTCGGACACCGGTCGGCTGGATGGCGGGCTGGTGAGCCTGGATGTGGGCGAGGCGCGCTGGAGCAGGGCGGCGGCGGACCGTTCGGAGATGGTTAGTCCGGTGAATGGCGTGGTGTCCTCGAGGCAGCGGAGGAGAGCCTCTCTGGCCCGTTCCACTTGGAGCTGGCCCAGTTCTTCGATGGCCTGCACGCGCGCCGCGAGATGAGGGTGAGCCTCGGCGGTGGCGATCAGCGCGTCGATCGCCTCAGGGGTGCGCAGGCGACTCAATCCGGTGATCGCCAGGACCGCCCGCTGTGGGTTCGGCGAATCCAGCAACTGCTTCAACTCGTCCACTACCGTGTCGTCACCCAAGACGGCTAGACCGGTCACGGCGATCTGGCCCACATCCGCATCCGGGTCGTCGATCATTTGGGCCAGCAGCGATCGGGCGTGTAGTGGTTTGGTGTGATTCAGGACGGCGACGCCTAGGCTGCGGATGGCGGCGTCCGGGTGATTCAACAGAGTTTCCACGGCGGCGGCGCCGCCTGGTCCCAGGGCGACGATACGATGGAAGTAGGCTAGGCGGGCTTGCGGATCTGTGGTGGTGATGAGCTGACGGGTCCACCAGTGGGCGCGGATGGGGTTGCGAAGCAGCACGATCATCAGCCATACGGCTACCATCGTGGCGATGACCGCGAACATGCGCCGGTCTCTCCGGCGGGTGTTAGCTGATGCGGAGTCGCTCATCCGCCGCAGCTTAGGCGATCAGCATGGTTCGGACAAAGGGATACGGGTAAGAACCCGCGCTGCTGGCGAATGTGCAGGGGGGTTGGATTCTTTGACGTTTACGCCCCTCTCCCCATCGGGGAGAGGGGTTATTGGAGGGGTTCTGGAGGGCCTCTACTTGCCCCAGGGCCAACGTCGAGCCGGTCCGGCGACGGCGGGTTGGCGGCTGTGCTGTGGGGTGCGTCGGCTGAACCATCCGCGCACCCGTTGGGCGATGGGTGGGCG
>JAAEQG010000449.1 GCA_024231775.1 bacterium | reverse complement strand
ACAACGATGAAAACTGCCCTGATTGGCGATATTGAGGTTCAGGCCGACCTCACTGCACCCGCAGAGGCCACTTGTCCAAGCTGCGGTGACCCGGTGGCGCTTCGTGTGTGGCAGCGTGGAAACGATGAGAGTTGGTATTATTTGCACGACCAAAAGAAGGGCGCGAACTGCCCTCGGCGGCAAGACCGGGCGATGCGAGTGGATGCCGTAGCGCCGCAGGTCGAGCGAGACCCGTACCGGGTTCTAGCCCTGGCCGTTGCGGAGGAGACGGTGACCGCATCCCGGCGGGGCGATTTACGAGCCATCCTGGCGCTGGCCTTTAGTCCCTTGGTTCACCTGGCGTTGGCGGTGGTGGATCTGTCGCCGGAGGAGGTGATGGACATGGTAGTCCCGCCTCCTCCGGTTCGACAACAGGCCCTCCAGGTGATCGTCGCCAATGACGAGGAAGTGGTATTGGATGCGCTGAAGCGCAGGCCCGGTCCAGTCTTTGACCTGCGGGGGCGACACAACGGTCACCTAAAGGCGCTGGCTGGTTCGGCGTGGTACGTTCCATT
>JAAEQG010000448.1 GCA_024231775.1 bacterium | reverse complement strand
GTAAGCCCCCACCCTTTGGTAAACAAAGGACGGGGCACCTGGCGCAGACCCCGATTCAACCGGATCGCGCCAGCGACCGCAAATGCTGGCGAATCGCCTCGGGATAGGCGATGCACTCCTGCGCGAACACCCGCACCGCCAGCGACTCGGCGGTGTCCTCAGCCCGGACCGGAACAGACCTCTGCACCACGATCGGTCCGTGGTCGTACTGGTTGTCGCAGTAGTGAACGGTGCAGCCGCTCTCCCCCTCCCCCGCCTCCAGCACGGCACGGTGGACCCGCTCGCCGTAGTACCCCTTGCCGCCGAACTTGGGCAGCAGCGCCGGATGGATGTTCAGCACCCTCCCCTCGAACGCCGGCGGAATCCTCCACAGCGAGGTGAACCCCGCCATGCACACCAGGTCGACCTCAGCCTCGACCAACGCCTGGGTAATCCGGGTGTGAAACGCATCCTGGTCGAGTGCTCGGCGCTCCACGACCAGCACCGGCACGCTCACCAGCCGGGCCCGCTCCATCCCATATGCGGCTGGCGTGGAACTAATCACCAGAACTACCTCCGCCGGAAGCTCGCCGCGCGTACAGGATTCGTGCAGATTCTGAAAGGTCCGCCCCCCTCCCGACAGCAGGACCCCCAGGCGCAACCGTCTCGGCGGATCTCCCTCGCCGAACTGACTCACGTGCTCACCATCCAAGATCCACCATCCCGAGCCTGAAGGCCTCCACGGATAACCGTCCGTTTGCGCACCGCATTCTCTACCACCCCACCCACGAGGCAAGTCACCGCCGGGCCTGGCGTGTATAATCAACCGAGCCTCGCCCGCGTAAGTCGCATCGTGGTACCATGGCGGCTACCGGGCCTCTGGAGACCTGCCATGAATGCCTCGACGACTACGGTTGTGGCTCTGCTCGCCGCAGTGATGGGCGCCGACGCGTACGTCGCCCCGAAGATGCTGAACCTGAACCACGGACCTACCAACGAAGCCTACCGCTTTCGCTACAGCACCCCCGACGAGCCGTACCTGACGCGGCTGCGGAACGAACATGAGCTGGACAAGTGCGTCTCGGGCTGCAAAGACGACCTTGCCAGGGTTCGAGCGGTATGCCACTGGGTCAACGGTCGCTGGGACCACAACGGCTCCAACGAACCGAAGAAGCGCGATCCGCTATCCATCCTGGAGGAGGCTAAAACCGGGCGGCGGTTCCGTTGCGTCGAGTATGCTGCGGTGACCCAGGGATGCCTCGGTGCGTTGGGCATCACCGCCCGCACCGTCGCCCTAAAGACGGCGGATGTCGAAACCCGCAAGTCCGGAGCTGGCCACGTGGTCGTCGAAGCCTGGCTAAATGACGCCAAACGTTGGGTGCTGCTCGATCCCCAGGAGGACGCGGTGTTCACCCGCGACGGTGTCCCGATCAACGCCGTCGAGCTACAAATGGCCCTGGCTGAACAGGCTGCGGGAATCTCCCTCGGGCAGAACCACGCCGATGCGTCCACCTACACCCGCTGGATGACCCAATACCTGTTCTACTTCGACATCAAGCTGGACAACCGCGTGGGGGTGGCTGACCGACAGCCGGGCAAGCTGATGCTCGTCCCCCGCGGAGCCAAGAAACCAACCGTCTTCCAGCGCAAGCACCCCACTAAGGACTGCACCTACACACACGCAATCCGAGCGTTCTACGCGCCTCCAGAGTAGGTTTGCCGCTTCCGCGGAGTGGTTCAGCCTCCCGGATGCCCCTCGCCGAGGCGGAGTTCCCGGAGGCGCTCCTGCACCAGCGGGGTGGAGTCAAGTTGGCGGCTGCGCTCCCAGGCGGCGCGGATCTGATCCACAGGGGCGCCGGCGTGGTGCAGAGCATCACCGAGGTAGAACCATGCCCGGGCGTCGTGAGGAACCAGCTCGGTCTCCCGCCGCGCATAGGACACCGCCCGATGCAGATCCTCCGCAACTCGCTCATCCTTGGAAAGGTAGTAATGGGCCAGATCAATGTACAGCGTCCGACGGCTGGGCTCGGGAAGCTCCCCCCTGCCGCTCCTGAACGAATCGATCCCAGCCAGCTCGGTGCTCTGGGCGTAGGGTTCCAGCCGAGCGAAGCGTACCCACTGCATCGGACCACGGGTGATGACGGCGGTGACCAACAACGTAGCGCCAAGGACGACGCAGACGCGGCCCGCCCAGACCGCTCGCTGCGCGGACCACCCCCTACCCATGGCGAAGGCCCCGGCGATGGCTAGGCACAACCCCGCCGGACCGAGTCCGGACGCGGACAGCCGCCAAGTGCGGTCCTCCCAGCCGGTCCACGAAAACGCCCCCCAGACCCACATCGCCCATGCGACGCCAAGCAGTAACAGAAACGCAGGCGACGCCCGGCGTAACCGCCACAGACCAATCGACGCCAACAACCACAGCGGAGGAAGGTACAGAATATGAAACCGCGCCCCGAGTAACCCGCGCGGGATCACCACCAGCAAACCCACGACAACCCAGCAGGCCAAACCAAGGCACACCGCCCCACGTCGGCCCCGAAACCGCCGAGTACCGGCGACAGCCCCCACCAGCAGCGGTACGGCAGTGATCGCGGTAAGCGGCCAGACCCACCCATCCAACCAGACCTGGGCTGCATCCAGAGTACCCGCCACCATGTGCTGCTTGGTCTGAGCATATCCGGCGGTGAGCTTCCACAGGGCGTCCCCCACCCCAGACACGGAACCGATGTCGGTCGCTAGAGGACCATCCGCGGAGAACAGGTGGACGACCCCCAGCCAGACGCATACACCGGCGACCGCCCCCGCAGCAGCCGCAATCGAACCCACCGCCGCACGCACATTGCGCCGATACAGCGACAAGGCAACGATGTCAGCCAGCACCAAACCCCCGACCAGAAACAAGCCCTTGCCTAGGTGGGTCATCAGCAACAGCCACGCCAGACCCCCTTTCGCCATCGTGCGGCGCGGCAAGCCGATCAAGCACAGACTGGGCAGCAGAATCGCCAACAGCAAAGACTCGGAAAACTCACCGCGACCGTTCGTAAACGCCAGGACATCGGAGAACGAAAGGAACACTACCAGGATCGTGGCGGTCCCCCGACCGAACCGGGAACGAGCAGCTACGAATCCCACCAGGATGGCGGACAGGCCCAGCACCACGGGGACCAACCGCAGACCCCAGAGCGACAAACGTCCGGCGAGCAGGGGTGGCAGCGCTTGAATCCACCACCACAACGGCGTGCTCGCGTTGCTGCGGGCCAACGGAACATCTACCAGGAACGCACGGGCGGACGCGGTGAGTTCGTCAAGCCCCACGCCCATGACGAACACCTCGTCATAACCGACCGGGGCACGCAGCGCCAGCGCCATGCGGTACACCATGCCCAGTCCGAGACAAACCCAGACCAGCGCGGGGCAGCCAGACGCGAATAGGCGGGCGCGTTTCAACTGTAGGTCTTCCGCTCCGAAGACGGCGCGATGAGGCCAGGTAGCTCCGGGCGACGTAGCCTCAGTAACGTGCGGGAAGCCGCGAGAGGTCCGTGGCAGACCGCCTCGGGAAGGGCACCCAGATGCCGGCACCCCGCAACCGTGGCCATTATTGGTTAACTCCCGGGGGGTTTCAACCGAACATCACCATACCACGACAGGGTCCGGAATCGGGCGGGGCTTGCCAAAGCACCGCCTAGCGGGAATCATAGAGCATCGCCGACGCCCCTCGACGTGCGCCGGCCGTCTTGACCTGATCACTTGGCCCGACCAGAGGACTGCGCTCATGGAGCCCATTCGTTCCGGAAGCACGAACGAACGCATCGTCAGAACATCGCTGGTCACCTTTCTGGCCGCTGCCGTCGCTGGCTGGTGCTTCTACGACGCCAACATTGGCTATCCGATGGAGAACCTCCATCGGGCCACCGAGGGGTTGGACCCTCCGATCACCGCCTCCGGTGAGTTGATCTTGCCCCAGGTAGACGCGGATGTTCCCGCCACTATCGATCCGGGCACATTCCTCAAGCACCTGAAGCCCCGCTTCGGTGAACCCGCCTGGCGTGGCGAAAACGCCAAAGGCAAGGACGAGGTTCGCTACTTCGGTCCGGCGGGACAGTTGATCATCACGCTCGACCGAGCAGATGGCATCACTGCCGACCGGTATGAACCGGCTGAGTACAAGCCCCAGACCGATCTAGACACCCAAACCTGGATGGGGATCGTCGTCGGCATCGTCGCAGCCCTCCTCCTCCTCCACTGGGCGCGCGTTCTGATCGTCAGGGCAACCCTGACCGATCAAGGGCTCAAACTCACCGGAAAACCCCTGGTACCATTTGAAGCAATCACGGGCATGCAATCCGACAACTACCCCAAGAAGGGGTGGGTCGAGCTGGAGTACTCCGTCGACGGGCGCAGTGGCAAGCTCCGTATGGATGACTACAGGATCAAAGCCTTCCCGGAAATGATCGCAGAAATTTGCCGGCGCAAGGAATACGAAAACCCTCACGAAGCCTGGCAGGCCCAGAAGCAACGCAGCACCACCGGATAGCACCGTTTCCAGAGAGGCCCCGCTGCAATCTGCCCCAGAGAACCTGCCCCCCCCCTCGCACGAAGACCGGACCATTCCTGCACACACCCAAACTGAAAGCTACCCCAAAACCCTATCCCTGCGGAGAGAAATCGGGAGAGGTACGCACCCCATTGTAGAACTCGCTCCTCCTCTGCCGCCCCCCTGCAGTAAGTAGCGTGGTGGGATACGTGCCAGGCGCACCCGATAACCGCAGCACTGCATGGTCTCGGAGTTCCCCTCAGCAGGACTCGCTCACGGCTTCAACCGATGGACACTGGGGGATATCCCGATCCCCGGAGCCGAGTCGGGTTGATGGCGCATCGCCGACCGTGGCGCCCCGCGCTCTGGCTGCTCAACCGCGAGATGCTCGCTGTGGGTAACACACAACGCATTCTGGTAGCCGATGACAAGCCCGCAGAGGTCGATTCACTGGTCGATTCGCTCACGCAGGCCGGCTACGAAGTGCTCCAGGCAGACAGCGGTGCCTCCGCCGCTCAGCTAGCCGCCACCTGTCACCCAGACCTCATCGTCCTCGCCGCCGCCCTGCAGCACGGGGCCGGCGGTCAACTCGACCAGGCGGCAGGAATCCCGAACGCGAACACCCCAAGCCCGATCATCTTTACCACTGGGTACGCCGATTCAGAAGCAGCCACCCAGGCATTCCCTGCACAGGGGCACGAATACGTCGCCAAGCCGATCCGATCGGAGGAAATCCTCAGTCGGATCTCCACGCATCTCCGCCTGAGAGATACGGAGCAGATCCTGGCCCAGCGCCAGAGAGAGTTGCGCGCCCAAACCCAGCAATTGAACGACTCCAAGTCCGAGGTGGCCCGCCTGCATCGCTGCGACCCGATCACCGGACTGCTGAACTGGACCGCCTGGCGGGAGAACCTGCTGACCGAGCACATGCGCTCCAAACGATACGATCGCATATACAGTATCCTCATGGTCGATCTCGACCATTTCAAACCCTTCAACGAGACTCACGGGCACATTGCAGGCGACAGTTACCTGGCACTTGTCGCTCAGCATCTGGTTCGGACTTGCAGGTCCACCGATGTCGTGGGCCGCTACGGTGGAGGGGAGTTCGTCATCCTCGCCCCGGAGACAGACCTCGATGCGGGCCATACCCTCGGCGAGCGGATCGCTCAGGACATCCGCGACCTGCCCATCAGCCATCCGGTGGGCAGCGCGGCGGAGCATCTTACGGTCAGCATCGGGGTAGCCGGGCGCGAGTTCGGATCCTGGGAGGATGGCTTCAAGCGTGCCAGCCAGGCGCTCGCCATGGCCAAACAGGCGGGACGCGATCGAGTCTACGTCGATCATTACACCGCGCTCGCTGATGAGCACCACGCGGACCTGAGCACCTCGTGGCATGCGCCGGCAGCACGCTCGGCCGAATCGCGACGACGCCCGCCCAGTGTACTGCTGGTCAGCGAGCATTCCGCGGACAGCGCAAGCTACGCCTCTGAACTGGAGATGGCAGGGTACCGAGTCGGTACAGCCGAGGACGGACGCTCCACGCTGACCTCCGCCAGGGAATCCCTACCTGACGTGGTGGTCGTCGATACCGCCCTGCCCGACATGGACGGCCTGCGCTGCGCCAGACAGCTCAAAGCCGACCCGCTCACGCGCGACATCCCCGTGATCCTCGTCGGCACCGATCCAAGCGGGAATGGAATACAACAGAGCATCGGGTCCGGAGCGGACGAGTGGCTGGCCAAGCCGATCGCCACAGCGGAACTATGCCTGCGCGTCCAATCCATGGTCCGCCTGCGGCAGAAGCAGACCGAGCTACTTCGCAGCTACGAGACTCGCGGAGAGCAGGCCCGCGTCCTGGGGGTGCTCCTGGACTACTGTCAGGAACTGGCTATCGCACCCGACCTGCACCACGTACTTACCACCACCGTCACGATCACCGCCGACGTGTGCGCCAGCCGGCGGATCTGCATCATGCTCCCGGACGCGGAACACCGGGTGCTGAACGTCGCCCTCGCCCGGGGCATGTCGGACGAGGCTGCCCGGAGTGTGCAGGTGCCCTTCGGCGACTCCATCTCCGGGTGCGTCTACCAGTCCGGGCGGCCGGTGGTAGCCAACAGTGAGGACGATCTTTGCTTTGAAGGCCAGCAGCACGACACGGCGTTCTTCGGTCCAGCCCCACTGATCTCCGCTCCCTTGGGGGCCTCCAATCAGGTGGTCGGAGTGCTGAACATCGCCAACCGGCTTGGCCAGCGCCCGTTCCGCACCCAGGAATTGCGGTACGTCGATCTCATCGCCAACATCGCCGGATCCGCCATCCAGGGCCTGCTCAGCAGAGACTCGCGTGACCAAGCCCGAGATTCCATCGTCGTCGCCCTTGCCCGTCTGGCAGAACACCGGGATAACGACACCGGAAAACACATTGACCGGGTGACACAGTACTGCCTCATCCTCGCCCAGGAACTCCGCAAGGACGGAGCTTTCTCCCAGATCATAGACGGAGACTTCCTCTACAACCTGGAACGGGCTGCACCGCTGCACGACATCGGCAAAGTCGCCGTACCCGACCACATCCTCCTCAAACCGGGACGGCTCACCTCCGAGGAAATGGACATCATGCGTCCCCACACCATCATCGGGGCAGAGACCATCCGCTCGGTGACGCAGCGTGCCCCCGGGGTGGGCTTCCTGGAGATGGCGGAGGAGATCGCCTACTGCCACCACGAGTGGTGGAACGGATCTGGATACCCTCGAGGCTTGGCCGGTGAACAGATTCCGGTCGGCGCCCGCATCGCTGCACTGGCGGACGTGTATGACGCCCTGACTACGAAGCGCTGCTACAAAGAAGCCTTCCCGCACAGCCGCGCCGTGGCCATTATCGTCGGGTCGTCCGGGACCCAGTTTGATCCGCGGATCGTTGATGCCTTCCTCCGGCACGAACCCGCCTTCATCGACCTCGCCGCCGCCTTGGCCGACACACCTGATGCAGACCCGGGCATGGACCTCCCGCCGATCGAACCCGCGTTGTCCGGCTGCGCCGGCTCCCCTCGCCCCACGCCGTGAAGCCCGCCCCCCCCTCTCCCAACCAGTCGCCCGGTGCATTGTCTTCGCGTTACGAGTCTCACCGTCGTACACGGCTACACCATCGGCACAATCCGCAGAATTGCACTATCTACCCCATTGCTCCATGCCCCTCCATTGTCCGCACGGGCAAAGCGACTGGGCGACTTAGGTAATGTTCACTGGCGCCAGTATGGTGAATGAGGCGAACTGGTGGCACCATTGCGCACTCATCCGAACCGCTGGCGCATCCTGTCTTCCACCAGCCGTTGACGGTTGAACTGGGATCTTCTTGACTGACTGCACCGCGGAACGTAGAGTTATTCCTCTCTCCGAGAGGGGCGGAGAGTGTACGATGGCGCGGTACGGAGTGACACTGGAGAGCAGTTGAGGATCCCGACGGCAATGTGAGGGCACGGCTCGGAGCACCTGCTCGACTTCCCAGTCGAGTCGCTCCCGTCCCCAGCGAAGCCGGGATCCGCACCCCGCAGCGATGGTGGAAGGAAACGGATGGGGATTGGGGAGCTTGCCCGCGCAGCCGGGCAAGCTTCACACGTTCAGGCCAGCGGGAAACGGAACCGCGAGCCACCGGCGGTTGCGGATCCACACCACCCAGCACCACGGACGCCGCTACGGCAAAGTCCCGCACCGTCCTCGCTCGCGCCCTTTGGGCGGTCTCGGAGTGTGCCGCTTCGCGGACACGCCCGCGGGGTTCAGAGACTCTTCAGTCGTTGTTCACGATCGTGGGTTTGCAGGGCGCCGACCAGTTCGTCGAGCTCCCCCTGCATGATCCGCTCGAGATAGTGCAGGGTCATACCGATGCGGTGATCCGTGCAGCGGTTCTGGGGGAAGTTGTAGGTGCGGACCCGCTGCGACCGATCACCACTGCCGATCATCGTCTTTCGGACCGAGTCGCGGGCCTGCTGCTGCTCACCCCGGCGTAGCTCGTATAGTCGGGTAAGCATCACCCGACGGGCCTTGGCCCGGTTCTTGTGCTGCGATTTCTCATCGCGCATGGACACGGTAATCCCGGAGTCCCTATGCACCAGGCGAATCGCGGAGGACAC
The DNA here is from genome assembly GCA_024231775.1 of bacterium. GTDB lineage: Bacteria > Planctomycetota > Phycisphaerae > UBA1845 > UBA1845 > JAAEQG01. The sequence goes on along the minus strand of JAAEQG010000448.1, from coordinate 5,543 downwards.
CTTGTTGACGTTCTGACCGCCCGGCCCCCCGGCCCGCGAGACGAATTCCTCGACGTCCTTGTCCCAGTTGATATCCAGGTTGATCTCTTCCGGCTCGGGCATGACCGCCACGGTGGCTGCCGAAGTGTGGATGCGTCCCTGGGCTTCGGTCTCGGGAACACGCTGGACGCGGTGACCGCCTCCCTCGTAGCCCAGGCTCAGGTAGACGCCCTCACCCTTCACGTTGATGATGACCTCTTTGAGTCCGCCCATGTCCGAGCCCGACTGGTCGAGAACCTCGACCTTGAAACGCTTCTTCTCGCAGTAGCGCAAGTACATCTCGTACAGATCGCGGGCGAAGAGGGCGGCTTCGTCGCCGCCGGTCCCGGCGCGGATCTCCACCAGAATGGAGGAGATCGCCGCGTCTTCGTTGGTCACCAGAGCGGCTTTGAGTCCCTCCAGATGACAGGAATACTGTCCTTCCAGTTCTCCGGCCTCCGCCAACGCCAGCTCGCGCAGCTCCGCGTCCTGAGTCGCGTCGCTCCCCAGGTCCCTCGCACCCTCCAGTTCTTGCTCGACCTTGCGGAACTCGGCAAAGGGCTCGACCAAACGCTTGAGCCGCCCCATCTCGCGGGCCACTTCCACGCTCTTGACCGGATCCGAGGCGACCGATGCCTCGCCCAACCGGTCCATCAGGCCCTGATAGTGGTCCGCGATTTCCTGGAGCTTGGCTATGAACCTGGTATCAACGTCATCAGCCATAGCGCACCTGCATGAAAAAACCACGCGCTCTGCCCGGGGCGATGCCCCTGCGACGCGCGTGGTCGATGGTCGGACGAACGCTAAGACTTGGTGGTAGCCTTGGCTTTCTTCTTGGCATGCGCGAAGTACTCGCCACCGAACTTCCGCTGGAAGCGCTCCACGCGACCGGCGGTGTCCACGAACTTCTGCTGCCCGGTGAAGAACGGGTGACACGCCGAACAGATCTCAATGTTGATTTCGGGCGTGGTGCTGCGCGTCTCAAAGGTGTGGCCGCAACCGCACTTCACCTTGCTCGCAACGTACTTGGGGTGGATCTTCTTCTTCATCGTATCCTAGTCCTACCGTACCTAGTGCAACCGAGCCCCTTAGTATAGGCCCAGACCGGAATCGTTCAAGAGGCGGTTTGCGGTTACGCTGGTTATCGAGTCCGGGATACTCGTCCGGGCGGTCTTGAAACAGCCGATCCCGCGTCCCTCTCCGCATCTTGGCGACCGGTCAGGTGGACTATCAGTTGGCCGAGTGGTCGCCGCGTCCGGTCTCCGGCGGAGACCAGCGCGGCGCAACCTATTATTGAGAAAGGATTTGCATAGCCACGATCGTGACGTCGTCAGTGGGGTTGAGCGAGCCGGTTTCGGAGTCCAGTTCAGCTTCTAGCCGTCGCACGATCTCGTCCACCGGCTCGTGGGCCAGTCGCTCGAAAACGCTGCGATAATGCTCCCAGGCGTGAGCCTCGTCCTCGCGCGGAGCGAAGGACACCTCCACGCCATCGGTGTAGAGGATGAGTTTCTCACCCGGCTGCATCTGGACCTTGCCCACCTCGAAGGTCGCCTCGGGAAACAGCCCCATCAGCCCGCCATGGGCTTTCAGCTCGGTGATACACCCGTCCGCGGTGATCAGCAGCGGGTAGGGATGGCCCCCCCGTGCAAAACGTAGCTCCAGCGTCTCGGTATTCAGCAGGCAGTAGCAGGTAGTCACAAACTGACAGTTGGGCAGCGCCTGCTGGGCAAGCGCGGTGTTCAACCGCTCCAGCACCTCGTCGGGCTCGATGATCCGATAACCGCTGGAGGTGATCTCCTTGGGAATCACCGCGTGCTTGATGAACATCGTCAGCAGACTGGCTGCCATCCCATGCCCCACGGCGTCGGCAACGTAGAATCCGACGTGGGTCTCGTCGATCCGGAACACGTCGTAGATGTCCCCGGAGACCCACGTCACCGGGCGGTACAGAGGGGCGAACCGGACTGCATTCACCGTCCCCAGATCGCGCGGGAGAAAGTCCCGTTGCAGGCGGCCCGCCAGGCGCATCTCCTGGTCCACCTCCTTGAAGTGCTGGTTGATCCGCTTGCTAAGGCGCTGGAGGTTCTCCACCTCCCCTTCCATGTTCTTCACTACCCGGTGGTACCGCCGGATCGTCGCCAGGCGGCCTCTGATCTCCTCATTGGTCACGTCAGCGCCGGCGACATCCACCAACGATTCATCACGCACCTGAGCGTGGGCGGGATCAGGGCTGATCAGGACCGTGGCAATGTGGCGGGTATCGATCACCCGCATCAGATCTCGGTAGTCCAACTCCCCACTCCGCCCGGCAACTCCGTCCGGCAGGTGCGGAATGATGGCTGCGGTGATGTCGCCGGTTTGGGCGATCTCCATCGCGTGTCGGTAGTCTGCGGCCCTCGAGACGTCCCAACCGTCCTGTTCCAGGCACGATTCGACCCCTTGAGGTAGCGCGGTCTCCGGGTCCACGATCAACGCCCGCATTCTCGGACCTCCCCACGCTTGGGACAGGGTGCAGCACCTGCGGCAAGCACTCAGCCACACAGGGTATTCGAGACTCCAGAACCCTGGCTGAAACGGCCAGTTACCGTATTGATCGGCTGTCGGGCATGGCGGGTTCACCATCGCTTGCCCTGGTAGCTGGATCGCTCCGTGACGGCGGCGGACTCAGGGGATCAACGCTGAATCACCGCGCTAGTCCGCGGGGGGCAGGATTGATGTGGGAATGCTGACTTTATCGCCCCTGCCCACGCCCAGCCGAGAGAAGACGTTGGCGTTGACCTCCAGGGCGTAGCGGTAGGGTTCGCTCGGCCGGTGCAGCCGTTCATCGTGGGGCGCCATCGTATGGACGGTCACAATCGTACCGTCCACGCGGATGAAGGCGATGTCCAACGGGATTATCGTGTTGCGCATCCAGAAACCGGTGGTGCGGTCGTAGTCGAACAGGAAGAGCATACCGCGTTCGGTCCCGTCCTCCAGGGGAGCCATCTGCTCGCGGGTCACGAACATCAACCCGCGCTCCAGCTCCGCCTCCTGCTCAGCCACCCACACGTGAAAGGCATGGTCCTCGACCTGCACCGTGGTGGTCGGCATCCGATCCAGGGCGTTCGGCTCGCTCGGGCCGCAACCGCCAAACGAAGCGAACGTAAGCATGAGCATCATCCAACGCCTGGTTGGTGCGAGCCTCGACCGCACCTTCCGAGCTTCCACTGTCTGGGTCCGCTTTGGTTCCATGCTGCACTCTTCACCAGGACGACGGTGCCGGCAATGGTCGCCCCCCCACGATCCTCCCCCAAGAAGCCCACCGCCTCCCGTACATCGCTAGGAAGGGTCCATTCCCTGAAGTCGTTTCTCGATCAACTCCCCCGCCAGGCGCGGATCAGCCCGTCCGCCGGAAATGCGCATGACCTGACCGCGCAGGAAACCAATCGACTTGGGGGCTTTCTTCGGCTTGGTGAGCGCGTCGGTTACCGCCCTGGAATTGGCGGCAAACGCTTCCTCGACCCACCTCTCCAACTCCGCCGTATCCTGAACCTGCAGCAGTCCCAGGGTCTTCGCCAAGTCCTCGGGAGAATCATCGACCTCCAGCATGCGCGCGGCGATCCGGTTGGCGGCGGTAGCGCTAATGGTCCCCCCCTGGACCAGCATCGCCAGCCTCGCCATGCGCCCGGGTTCCACTCCCAAACCGCCCACCGTAGCGCCACGCTCTTTAGCCAGCTTCAACCAGACGTTTACGAACTGCTTGGCCACGAGCTCGGCGGGGCCGCCCGCGTCAATCACTGCCTCGAAGAGATCCGCCGTGGTCCGATCCGCGACGATGGTATCCGCATCCTCTTCGGACAGGTCGTGGGCCTCCGCCAGACGGCTGCGACGGGCCAAAGGGAGTTCCACGGCCTGCCCTCGGATTCGATCCAGCCAAGCGTCGTCGATTTCCAACGGTACCAAGTCCGGGTCCGGGAAGTAACGGTAGTCGTGGGCAGCCTCTTTGCCGCGCTGAAACTCGGTCACCTGGCGGTCGTCGTTCCATCCGCGGTTATCGTTGGGGCGTTGTCCGATCACGAAACCGTGGTCGGACTGCCAGTCGGCGAACTGGCGGCGGAACTCGTAGTCGATCGCCCCACGCACAGCCTTGAAGCTATTAAGGTTCTTTATCTCGGAGATAGGCGTGCGGTACTCGACGCCGTCGTCCTGGATGATCACGTTCACGTTCGGCTCGAAGCGCATCTGCCCCTTCTTCATGTTGCCTTCGGAAACCCCCAGGTAGGTCACCAGACGCTGTAGCTCCGTGCAGAAGGTATAGGCTTCTTCAGCCGAGGTAATGTCCGGCTCGGTCACGATCTCCAGAAGCGGCGTACCCGTGCGGTTCAGATCGACCAGCGTGCAACCGGGGGTATCGTGAATGTTCTTGCCGGCGTCTTCCTCCAGATGGGCGCGGCGGATGCGGATGCGGCGAGTGGATCCGTTCGAGGGGATCTCGAAGAACCCGCTCTCCGCCAGGGGGAGGTCGTACTGGCTGATCTGGTAGTTCTTGGGAAGGTCCGGGTAGTAGTAGCTCTTGCGGTCCCACTTGGAGTGGCGCGCAATCCGGCAGTTCAGGGCCACCCCCACGGACAACGAGAAGTCCACCGCCTGCCTATTCAAGACCGGCAACGTGCCCGGCAGGCCCATGCACACCGGACACACTCGGCTGTTGGGCGTCGCCCCGAACTCCACCGCACATCCACAGAAGAGCTTGGAGCGGGTCGCCAGCTGAACGTGGATCTCCAATCCGACCAGCGGAGTACACGTCGGTTTGCCCATGGACAGGCTCCACGTAGCCCGCGCGAACCTCGCGGCGCGCCCAACTGGAGGGGCCACGGAGGGTCCGGGATCCCCGGATCCCTCCTCGTGCTATCTCTCTCCCCCAGGAGATCCGAGGAAGAGGGGCATCTGGATGAAAGCTAGTGCTTTGTCAACCGTAGTTCTTCGGGTGGCATGGGCAAACTCGTTTGCCCGTGCGCGTCGGTTTTCCAAGGACACGGGCAAGCTACTGCTTGCCCATGGCACCCGTTATTAGAGGACTGACGGAGCACTAGTCTGTCTTCTTCTTCTTTTGGGGAAGCACCTGGATTCGCTGCGGCTGGGGCCGCTTGGCCTGATCCGGCGCCTTGGCTCCGCCCTTGAGAATCTCGTCGATGCGCCCCTTGTAGCCGTCGATCTTGCGATTCGCCAACTTGAGTCCGTTGACCAGCACGGTCGGTGTTCCACGTACCCCGCACCTCTTCGCCTCGGCCATGTCCGCAGCTAGAAGGGCGTCGATCTGAGCGGAGTCGGCCATCACCGTGTCGAACTTCTCCAGGTCCATCCCCAGCGACTCGGCGTGCTTCCGCAGCTCGGCGACCGCGAGCTTCTTGGGGTTGGCCAAGATCAGATCGTGCATCTTCCAGAAAGTCTGGGTGTCCTTCTTGGCCGCCAGAACCCCCGCCGCGTGGACCGGCTTGGCCTGCTTGTGGAAGCTGAGCGGGAAGTTCTTGAAGACGAAGCGCACG
>JAAEQG010000447.1 GCA_024231775.1 bacterium | reverse complement strand
CGTCTTCTATTCTCGGCCTGCGAGGACGCAGGCCGCTACATTTGGATTGAGATTGCTTTAGTCGATCGGATCTTCCGGTGGGGGGGACCAGCAGCTCAGGCAGCGCGGTTCAAACGCCTCGGGACCGCCGACCAGGTTTCCTTCGACGATGGGGGTGGTTCGCTGGGTGTGATCCGCGGGCCGACCGCAGCAGGCGCACGGGGCGTGACGGATGAGCACGGAGTCGGCACGGGTCCGCAGTTCGTTCACCGTGGCGAACGGCCGACCCCAGCTATCCAGATCCAAGGCGGTGACCACCACCGTACACCCGCGCTCAGCCAGCCGAGTGCAGACGTCCGCCAACGCCGCATCGAAGAAGTGCCCCTCGTCGATGCCCACGAAGTCCGCCTCGGACGTCAGGTGCTCGACGATCTCCCCGGCCTGCTGGACGATGACCGCTCGGTGGCGGTCGTGTCGATGGGTGACCACGTCCGTGGTGGAATACCGATCGTCGCGGGCGTGCTTGACCAGAACGATCTCGTTGGGGGCGACCGCACGAGCCCGGCGCAGCAACTCCTCGGTCTTGCCGCTGAACATGCAGCCGCAGACCAACTCCACTCTGCCGGTTCGTGGAGCCCGGTCCGCCGGTCGAGACTCACGTTTGGTCATCGAGGACGCCATCCACCACATCATACCGCGGACCAACAGGATGAAAACCGAGTCGCGACGAGCGGCGGATCACGACGCATCCTTCGTAGCTGATGCTTCGTCATCCGCCAAGTCCTGCCCATCGAGCGGCAGGTACTTGTCAAACCAAGCCAGATCCCAGGCCATCTTGGCTTTGCGGGTCGTGTAGGTCATGGGGCTGTGGCCTTGACCGGAGTAGACGATCAGCTCGGTGGGTACGCCGAGATACTCGTGAAGGGCACGATAGAGTGCCCTGCTGTGGGCCGGCGGGCAGCGGGGGTCCTTTCCGCCCACGTGGATGATGGTGGGCGTGGAGACTTTGTCGAGCTGGTACAGCGGGGATGCCGCCCGCATCTCCTCCGCCCGAGTCCAGGGGAAACCCTGCTGGAAGTTGATGACATGTCCGGGCGTGTCCTCGATGCCCCATTGCATGGCGGTATCCAGGATTCCGCCCCCGGTGCTGGCGCACTTGAAGCGGTCGGTTCTGGTGATCAGGCAGTTGGTGAGGTATCCCCCGGCGCTCCAGCCCATCACCCCGAGGCGCTGCGGATCGGCGATGCCCCGTTCGATCATCGCGTCCACGCCCGCCAGAATGTCGGTCACGTCACGATCGTTCTTGTGGCCGATGAGGTCGGTGAGGAACTTGTCGCCGTATCCGGTGGAACCGCGGTAGTTGGGACTGAGTACCGCGTAGCCCCGCGCCGCCATGAGCACCCGCCCGTACACCCAGAAGCGCATGCGCAGCTTGGATGACGACGTCGGGCCGCCGTGCAACTCCACGACCATGGGCAGCGGAGTGCCCGGCTGATGGTCCGGCGGCAGCTCGAGGATGCCCTCGACCTCGACGTTGTCTGCGGTCCGCCAGGAAACGACCGAGATGGAAGGCAGTTTCCACGTGTCCACCTGCGGATTCACCCGCGTCAGACGAGTGTACGTCGGTTTGGGCTGGTCGGTGGGCAGCACGAAGACATCGGGCGGATGGGAGACCGTACTCATCACCACCGCCAACAGGTCACCGGCTGCGGATAGGCTTAAGGTGCCCACAGCCACATCGCCGGAGGTGAGTTCGTGCGTAGGTCCCTGCCGGCCTCCGCGCAGGTCGGTGACGCAATACACTCGACAGCGGGCATGATCTTCGGCGGTGAAGCACAGGTCGCGCGAGTCTCCCCGCCACTGCAAGCGCGAGCTGGCCACCGATATCTCGTTCGGGCGACGTATCTTCTGAATGGAGGCGTTGCTGCCACTTTCCGCCGAGAGGGTCCACGTCGCGACGAAGATCTCTGCGGGATAGCCGTCCCAGTCGACGTCAAACGCCAGGGCGTCGCCGTCGTGCGACCAGGCCGGCGCACCGATCCACCCATAGGGTGACGGCGCCTGCTCGCGCCACGTTGCGTCCGGCAGGGTGGTGACTGTCTCATTGCGCGTGTCGTAGACGTCCACGCGCGATTGCCCTTCGTTGGTGATCAGCAGCTCATTCGGCGTCGTAATCATGGCGATGCGGCGCTGGTCCGGTGAGACGGCGAACGAACCGATCACGCGTTTCTCGTCGACGAGCTTCTCCGCCCGCCATGAGACCAGATCGAGCTTCCAGAGCTGGCTGAGCTCGACGACCCCGTGGCCGTACTCGATGTCCCTGTACTCCTTGCGCAGGTCCTTCCACTCGTCGTTCACGTCCTCTTGCCCTACGGTGTAGTAGATGGTGCGACCGTCTGTGGAGAGGTCGTACCCGTCGATGCCGTCGTCGACGCGAGTCACCGGGAATGGTTCTCCGCCGTCGACCCGGACGCGCCAGACCTGCTTCTCTCCGTCGTACGGGGGCTGGTCCGCCCCGGGGCGTTTTCGACTGCTGGTGAAGTAGATCCAGGTATTGTCCGGAGCCCACTTAGGCCCGCGATCGGCGGCGTCGTCGAAGGTCAGCCGCCGGACGGTCTGCTTCTTCACCTCCACGACCCACAGATCCAGATTGCGTCTTTCGTTGGGCGGTTCCCAGCGGGATTCGGTGTAGGCGACGTACTTCCCGTCAGGCGAGACAACGCAATCGGCGACCACGCCGATGGTGAAGTAGTCCTCCGAGGTTATGTCGTGGCTTCGCACAGGGTGGCCGTCCGCAGCGCAGAGGCCAGCCATCATGAAGACGATTGCGGTGATCGCCGCCGGTGTGCCGCGCCCTGAGACGCCGCGGAGTGTGCCCCCTAATCCTGAACAAACCATTGCTGCTCCTCCGAATCCACAAGCGCCTTAGCGGGTGAAACCCGCGCTACCACTGCGGCTACGATGCTATCCGCCCCTCGGTCGGCCGACAACACCACCATGTTGGGCATTCTGCGAGGCCGGGTATAATGGTCGCGAATCGAGGCGTGCGATGCGTTTGGACCGTGGACAAATCGAGGTAGTCAGCGACGAGATGGCCGCCGTGCTTCGGCGCAAAACCGGAGCCGAGCGCTTGCAGATTGCCAGCGGGTTGTTCGCGTCTGCCCGGCTCATGCTTATCAGCATGCTGCGCGCGCAGCACCCGGATTGGGACGATCAACAGGTCGTCACCGAGGCCGCGCGGAGGATGTCCCATGGAGCACTCTGAACTGCTTCGCTACGTGGTCGCGACACTGGAGCGGCTCGAACTTCGCTATCTGATCACCGGTTCGACGGCGACGATCGCCTTTGGAGAACCACGCCTTACCAACGACATCGACGTCGTCGTGGAACTGCCGCCGGCGCGGGTTACGGAGTTTTGCCGCGCGTTCCCGGGTCCAGACTTCTATCTGAGCGAGGAAGCCGTCCGCGAGGCCGTTCAGCAGCATGGCCAGTTCAACATCATCCACCCAACCTCAGGACTGAAGGTAGATGTCATTGTCCCGGAGGACACGCCCTTCAATCGCGGCCGGCTTGCGCGGGCCAGGCGCGTGAGACCCGCAGCCGACTACGATGCCTCATTCGCCTCCATCGAGGACGTCATCATCAAGAAGATGGAGTACTACCGCGACGGTGGTTCGGAAAAACACCTGCGCGACATCACTGGTGTGTTGAAGATCAGCGGTGATCAGGTGGACCACGCCTACATCGCCGAGTGGGCATCGCGAATGAGATTAGAGCCGATCTGGGAGGCCGTCCGGGAGCGCATGTCGGAGTAGATGCTGCGGAGGGTGGGCCCCGCCCTGCAGTTGCTGCCCTGCGATTATGGAAGCAGCCGACCCAGGTATAACAGAGCACCGCCGAGCCAACAGAAGCACGCCAAGCCCATGCACCTGGGGAGCACATGCCTGACAGATGGCGGATGCAAGTAGCGATCTAACGTCGTCCTGTTCAAACGCGGGCTGACGACGTGCGGACCCGGAATACGAAGTGAGGATTCCTGATTCCGTATGACGTCGTCAAACGCCGTGACATGCTCGAGGGAACGACGTTGGCGGAAGTGCCACGCCAGACTCATGACAAGTCCCACTAGTGCGATCGTGCGTGGTCATCGGAGGCCCGCGGTCACTTGTCCGCCGGGTCCGGGATTGAATTCGTACCTACGATTGCAGGGGCCTCGGGCGAGGCTGAAGGCGTGGTGATGTCGGCCAGGCATCGCCTCAGCATTCTCTTCTCCTCCTGCCCGCCCACCGATCTGATTCCGTAATCGATCAGGCTTAGCGCCTCCTCCTGCTGGCCATGAAGCGCCATTATCCTGGCCAGCGTATCCAGGATGGCTGGGCTGCGCCTGCGACTGAGCTCGTAGGCTCGGCGAGCCTGCTCCAGGTGCTGCTCGGTTGGCTTGCCGGTCAGGTAGCCGGCCCAGGCCAGGGCATTCAGCGTAATCTGCCCGGGAGCAACCTCGAGCATTCGGGTCTCTAGAGCTTCGGCTTCCTGCGTACGCCCTACCCCGAGCAGAACCTCATAGTGTTTCGCAAGGTAGTTCGCCAGATACGACTTGTGCAATGCCATCGCCCGACTGAATTCCTGTTGAGTGGCGTATTCGTCCGTCAGCGGCTGATCGCGCCCCGCCGTGCGGAACAGCTCATCGATGACCTGGAGGAAATCGGATCGCGCCGCGATGTCCTGATACCGGTGGGCTTCGCGAAGAGTGTCGAAAAGGAGGTAGTTCCACTCGGACGCCAGGGGATCGTCCGACCGCTCGCGTCTGAAACGATCATAGAGGGCGATCGTCGCCTCCGGTTGGCCGAGGGCGGCGTTCAGGTCGGAGAGGATCCGGATAGACATATGAGTCCCCTCTCCCAAGAGCAGGCGCTGCTCCGCGGCGTCGCGACGCCGCTCGATTTCCTTGCGGGTGGGGAGATGGCCCCTGGCGAGCTGGCCCAGCCGGTGGGCAAGGTGAGGACCGCGCGTCTCCAGGAACTGGGGATCCAGCGCCCGGGCTTGATCCCACACCCAGAGGTACTCCGCCATGGCGTCGTCGTAGTATCTTTTTTCTATCAGTGAATCTGCCAGTTGGCTGCGGGCGTTATAGACCCGCTCCCGGGCGATGGCGACATTGTCCATCCCCAGCGCGTAGTACCCCGCCCAGGAGTAGAAGGTGTCTGCGGGAAGCACGCTGCGGAGGCGCTCGATCGCCGTACCATTCGCAAGTTGAAACAGACAGTCGGGAACCATCCGCACTCCGTACATCGAGGCTACGAGTTGGTTTTCGGCGATGTTAATACGAATGGGGACCGTGGTACGCCGTAGCAGGGAAGTCACCCGCGGATCGGTGAGCACTTCGCGTTCGAAGGCGGTGCATCCCTCGTCCGCGTTGGAGTAGAAGTATACGAAGACGGTTCTGCCCAGCTCGCCCGCCCGGGTCGCCGCCTCGGCAAAGGTCAGCGGGAGGAAGTAAGTGGGGCCTGACGGCGCTACGACTCGAGTGATCGGAAGAGGAGCAGCTTCTTTCGTGGCCCCCCCGTGGTCGTCAGCGACTTCGACCGCTTCGGAATCGTTGTCGTTCTTGTCGCCGAAGGTGATGATCGGCTTATCACAGGAGACCGAAACCAGCGCCAGCAGTCCAATCGCCAAGAACTCCGACGCCCGTGTCATGATTGATCCCTCGCCATGTGCTGTGGTGCGGCGCCTACCCCCGTGCGTTTTCCGGGGAACGGTCGCCGGCTAGCGTCCGGTCAGCTTCCGCAGTTCTGCGGTTCGCCTTGCCCCGGCCGAACGCCCTGGGGTTCATCCACGATGGTCCGCCCGGCGTGTATCATAGCCGCCCGGACGAGGCCGAGAAACATCGCGTCCGGGGCTGTCGGTCGTGAGGTCAGCTCAGCGTGGGCTTGGGTGGCCAGGAAATAGGGGTGCTGCTCGGCCGAAAGCTCGAGAACCTGCATGATGGGGGTGTCGGGCGCCCGTCCGGAGAAGATCAGCCCAGCTTGCTCCATCCGCTCAACGTATGCGGGATTCACCTCGTAGCGATGGCGGAAGCGCAAGCGGACCGTCTCGGGCTCTCCGTAGAGACGGCTGAAGATCGTCCCCGGATGGACGGCGATGTCGTTTCCGCCCAGGCGCATGCTTCCACCCAGGTCGGTGACTCCGTGCTGGCTGGGTAGCACGTCGATGACCGGGTCGGGCGTAGCTTGGTCGATTTCGGTGCTATTAGCCCGATCCAGCCCGCACACGTGGCGAGCGTACTCGATCACCGCGATCTGCAATCCGTAGCACAAGCCCAGATAAGGGATGTGCTGCTCGCGTACGTGACGCACGCAGGCGATCTTCCCCTCGACCCCCCGGGTACCGAAACCACCCGGGACAATCACCCCGTCCACGCCCTCGAGACGCTCTGCCACGGTGTCGTCGGTCAGGTCGCTGCTGTCGATCCACTCGATCTTGACCTTGGCGCCCAGGTGAACTCCGGAGTGTTCTAGGGCCTGAATGATGCTCGCGTAACTGTCCCTCAGGGAGGTGTACTTGCCGGTCACCCCGATGGTGACGCTCGGGGAAGCTTGGCGCACGCGGCGGACGTAGGTATCCCAGGCGTGGTGCTTGGCGCCGCGGTCGAAACGCTCGACGCGGTCATCCAGCCCGAGCAGGGCGCAGACCACCTGGTCCACCCCCGCGCCCCGCAGCATGTCGGACACGAAGTAAACGCTCTCGCAGTCGTGCATCGAGAACACCCGCTCGAAAGGCACGCCGGAGTACAACGCCAGCTTCTCGCGAACTTTGTGGGTGACCGGTTGCTGAGCTCGGCAGGCGATCAGGTGGGGCATGATCCCACTTTCCATCAGGCGCTTGATGCCCAGTTGGGCCGGTTTGGACTTCTGCTCACCCAACGTCGGCGGTGCGACCAGGTAGGTTAGCGCCACAAAGCAGCACTTGCCGTCGCCCTCCTCGAAGGCCATCTGGCGGATGGCTTCGAGGTAGTAGGCGTTTTCCACGTCGCCCGCGGTTCCGCCGATTTCGACAAACACCACGTCGGCGCGCGTGGTCAGGGCCAGTTCGCGCAGGTGGAGCTTCACCTCGCCGATAACGTGCGGGATCATCTGCACGTCGCGTCCGAGGAAGTCCCCGCGGCGTTCCTTCTCCAGGACCCGCGAGAGAATCTGCCCGCTGGTGGTGAAGTTGCGGTGGGTCAGGTCCTGGTCGAGCATCCGCTCGTAAGTTCCCAGGTCCATATCGCACTCGGTGCCGTCGTCCAGGACAAAAACCTCGCCGTGGCGATAGGGATTCAACGTCCCACTGTCGCGGTTGAGATAGCCCTCCAGCTTGACCGGAGCCACCGCGAGACCCTTGGCCTGAAGTACGCGGGCCAACGAGCTGGAGAAGATGCCCTTGCCCAGCCCGCTCATCACCGTACCCAGCACGAAGACGTACCGGGTTCTTCCGGGGCGATAGCCGTCGGGCATGGGGGTGTAGAACTCGGTATCGTCTGAGCTGTCGCCCGCGGACGCGAGCAGATCGTTCTTGGTCATGGTTCAGCCCTCGGCGTCCGGAGACTTGGTCAAACGATGGCGTGCGACGAAAGCGGCGTAGTCCTCCGGCGTATCGATGCCCACGACGGCCCGATCCGCCAGCACGACGTCAATCTCATACCCATGCTCCAGCGGGCGAAGCTGCTCGAGACGCTCGGTCTGTTCCAGCGCCGTCGGTTCGAGCTTGGCCAGCTCCAGCAGGAACTCCCGTCGATACGCGTAGGTGCCCAGATGCAGGTACGGTCCGCTTCCCGGG
>JAAEQG010000446.1 GCA_024231775.1 bacterium | reverse complement strand
GATTGCGTATCAATACGGACTCGCCCTCCAGCGTTCGGGCTGTTTCGCAGAAGCCCGCCCCGTGTTCCGCGATCTGGCTAGCCAGTTCCCTGGAAGCGAGCACGCGCTGCTGGCGCGGTCCAAGGCGGACTGGCCGCATGATTACTTCGTGATCCAGTGTGGAGCGTTCAAGAAGATCGCCGGCGCCCATCAACACGTCAAGACGCTGGCCCAACAGCGAATCACCGCGCTCGCCGTTCCCGAGGGAGTCGGCTCGTCTCGCCTCTACGTGGTCCGCGTCGGACGCTACCCCGACTACGCAGCCGCCCGTCAGCATCTGCCCGTCGTTCGCCGTGTTCAGCCGGATGCGTTTATTGCGCCGTGACGCGCGGAAGCGCATCCGATGTCATGGCTGAGCCCCCGCGGGCAAGCTCCCTCTCGAGCACTTCCAGGTAGTAGCGCTGGCGGGAATGTGGGTCGTCCAGCGCTCCCCCGAAGCGCCGGTCCAGATCCTTGTAGATCCGGCGCACCGGCAACTCCACAACTCGCAAACCGCGCCGCGCCGCCTGGACCCAGAGTTGCAGCGGCATGGCGTAACCGGACTCGGTGATCTCGAAGCCCCCGAGCACTGAGACCCGGTAAGCTTTGTAGCCGCAGAACGCATCGGTCAAACCCAGCCCCAGATCCCGATTGAGCAAGTCGGTCATCGTGCGGTTGATCGCTCGGCGGTCCGCCGGAGCAGTGCCGTCGTCTGCGAAGCTGCGCAGATAGCGAGAACCGCTGATGATCTCGGCGTGGCCTTGCTCCGCCGCACTGATGAAGCACGGGATCGCCGCCGGGTCGTGCTGCTCATCGCAGTCCATCGTGATCAGCCAGTCGTATCCGCGCTCCACCGCGAAGGCGAACACATCCGAGAGGCTGCGGCCGTATCCCAGGTTGCCCGCGTGGTTGATCACGTGAGTCGGCTGAACGCGGTCCAGCTCCTGAGCAGTCCCGTCGTCGGACCCATCGTCCACCACCAAGAGATCGAGGCCGTACGCGCAGACCTGCGGAAGCACTCGCCCCACACTTTCCAGCTCGTTGAAAACTGGAACCGCCACTAAGTACTTGTTCTGCATGATGTTAACGGAGCCTTTGCGCGATCGGCGGACACGTCGTCCTTGCAGGATGGTATGACGCATCGGCGAAAAGACAACCCCGCGGCAGCCCCTCCCCCCCACTCTTTCGATTCACGCAACTTGCCCAACTTGATATCACACCCCCCGCCCGCTATACCTTGCCCCGCTCCGGCGCGCATTTTTGCGAAACTGCGCGCCGTCCTTAGCCCGATGGAGACACTAGGAGCGTAGATCCTGATGATGGCCAACCGCGGAGGACATCTCACTGGCGTGCTTACGGTCGTGCTGGCTGGCGCGGGCGGATGCGCCGAAATCCGTCATCACGAAGCCGAGCGCTACTGCGCCCGCGGGCAGGAGTTGCTGGAGTCGAACCGACTCGAAGAAGCCTTGGCTGAGTTTGAAGCCGCCACCGAAATGGAGCCGGAGCTAGCCGTCGCCCACTCGCAGATCGGGGTCATCTATCGCAGGATGGGCGAGTATGCCCAAGCCATCGAGTACTTCGCCAAGGCCCTGCAGCACGACCCCCGCTCCTTCCCCGACTCGATCAACCTCGCCCAGCTCTATCACTTCACCAAGCGGATCCACGATGCCATCCAGGCTTATCTCCACGCCTGCGATCTGCGGCCCAATGATTTCAATGCTCAACTGAACCTGGGCGTCTGCTACTGGGAAGTGGGCGACCTCGACCAGGCCATCGAACGCTACCAGCAAGCCGTCGAGATCGACCCGGACAGCCCGCACGCCTACGTCAACCTGGGGATCGTCTACGACGCGCAGGACAAGTACTACGAGGCGATCCACGCCTACAAGCAGGCCCTGGAGCGCGACAATCACCAGCCCGCCACGCTGGTGAATCTGGGCTACACGTATCTCAATCAGGACCGGATCAAGATGGCCCACTTGTCGCTGGAGCAAGCCCTCCGGCTGGACAACGGGCTACCCTCGGCCCACGAGGGCCTGGGGCTGTGCTACTTCCGCACGCACGAGTTTGACCGGGCGGAGGAGTGCTACACCACGGCGCTGGCCCACGACCCCCATCTGCCCAACTCGTACGCGTTCCTCGGGTCGATTAACATGCTGAAGTTCATGGAGACCCCCCAGGACACCACCGTACGCGACCGCGCCCTGGAGTACTGGCATCGTTCCCTGGAGCTCAAGCCCGACCAACCCAAAGTCCGCAGGCTGATCGCCAAGTACAAGCCCAAACAGCTCACCCCGAACACCATCCTGCTGACCGAGAGCGGGAAGAGCCCGTAGAGCGTTCTCAAGCCATGCGCAGCGTGTATCCGGCGTGACCAAGGCAGTTGCCTCGCTGCCCCGGAGCAGACATGATGCGGCACAGAAAGCCAACCGGACTGGACAGAGGCGTAGTAGACGAGCATTCGGGCAGTGCCAAGCACTGCCTCAACTGCTCTTACATCATCGACGGGTTGCCGGAGCATCGCTGCCCCGAGTGCGGAGCCGAGTTTGACCCGGGTGATCCGACCACCTATCAGATCAAGAAACCGGCGCGGACGTGGTGGAGTATCCTCCTGGCACCTGGCCCGGTCGGCACCGTGATCTTCCTTCTCCTCGTGCTCCTCGTGCCGATTATCGCATTGCTGATTTCGCTCATAATCCCGGCGCTGCAACGACTCTGGTGACCATCGCACGAACAGACTTCCGCAAAGCTTCACGCTGGCGCGCGGCACACAGTCCAAGCCCCCCCCACCATCCATCCGGTTGCGCCGACGGCAGCGCCCAACCTGCCATATCGGCGGAGGTCAGCCGAGGTTGGCGAGCTCGCCGGCGAGGTCCGCCGAAGCGTCCGCCGATGCGTCGGTACGGGCCTCCGCCCCGGGTCGCCACAAGCGCACCTCGGTGATCTCGCACTCGACGGTTGCGCCCCGGCTGCGACAGTAGTGAGTCGTCGTGGCTCGGCGGGTTGATCCGGGCAAGAGCGGGCCGCGCCAGTCGTTGTCGATGGCGATGGGCGTAGCCACGTATTCCGTCGTTCCCGACAACGCGCGTCCGCCTTCGTCCAGCAACACCGTGCGGACCGCGAGCAGCGACACCACCTGTTCACCGTGATTCGTGATCTCCAGGGAGACCGAAGGATATCGGGCGTGCTCCCGGTCGTGGTGCAGGCTGGCGCTAACCTCGAGTTCGTTGCGGTAATCCGGCCTGCGCTCGTCGTTCACCGCATCCGCCAGGATCGGCGGCAACGACCGCTGGATCTCGGGCAGCTCGGCCAGGATGGTCCGGGCGGTACCCAACAGCGAATCGGACTTCGTGTCCACGATCCGCATACCGTAAACTGCTATGCCCGCAGCACTTACAATGGCCGTGATCGCGATACTGCTGATCCCCAGCACAATCGCCGTGAACACCGACATTCTCTTTCTGGGCACTTCGCCGTGCATGGTGTTTCTCCGATCTACCGATTCAGCTTCGCCTCAGCCGGGCGCGTTCCACGGCTGTTCACCAGTCTATTCGGTGGTTGATCTGGAATATTGACGGGACCGCTTCCTGACGGACGCGGCTTGGATAACCCGGGCGTGGTACCAGATCTCGTCTGAGTGTGCGGGTGCCCCATCCTTTGTTCAACAAAGGGTGGGGGCTCACAAGGTTTGGGCTTACCGATCCGAACCCGCATCGAACTGATGCCGGGGTGGCCCATCTCGTTGATCCGTCTCCCGGGCGGATCGCGAGGTGGGGGACAGACTGGCCACGAAGATGCTCAAAAGGCGCAAGGTTTGTGCTTTCTGT
>JAAEQG010000445.1 GCA_024231775.1 bacterium | reverse complement strand
TTTGGCCCGGTTAGTATGCCGCCCGCAGACGGGCTGAGATCTCGCCGCTTGAACGGTCCGAGACTTCGCTGCCGGTGTTCAGCTTGCTTCAGCGGCTCGGTTTGCATGAATGACAAAACGTCAATCAGCTTACACGGACTGTCGTCAAAATGACGACCGTTGTCGCCATCTTGACGACAATCCGGACGAGAGAAGAAAAAGGGTCAAGGAGCCAAGGGGTCAAGGCTGGCGGCGGGGACCGCGGACACAGCGGAACCCGAGGCCCCTGCCCTGGACCTCGGGCTCGCCCCTGTCCCGGCACGCGGAGCGCACGAACCTGGACGCGCCCCAGCAGGAGCCCCCCCGCACCACGGCCGACGACCGCGAATCCCCTGGCGTCGCCGGATTCGTTTGCGGCTCCGGCGAGTACCCTGTGAACTCGTCGTCGACCCACTCCCGGACGTTGCCGTGCATGTCGTAAAGTCCCCACGGATTGGGCTCGCGAGTACCGACGGGATGCGCCCGGCCACCGGAGTTGCCGGAGTACCAGGCATAACGGTCGATCAAGCTTTTGTCGTCGCCGAACGACCAGGGCGTTTCGGTACCTGC
>JAAEQG010000444.1 GCA_024231775.1 bacterium | reverse complement strand
TGCATGGGCATCGCTCGAGGTCGCAGGGTTTGACAGTGGGGTGGACCCCGATTCCCACACCGGCGATCAGACTGGTTTTGTCGAGAACTTTGCTCTGCCCGAGTTGATCATCGGTACTGGAGCTCACGCATACCTGAGTGATGAAACGTGTCCTTGCGGTGAGCGTGTATGAACCGATTTTGCGGCGCGCGGTTCGTCGTGGGGGGGGGAAGACGCGGGCCACTGCCTGGCGGCATCACGATGTGAGGCCCGGTCGGCTTTCAGGACTCGACATCCACTTGGGGAATCGGCGGCGGGTCATGGCGACGGCGCGCCCTCGAATCGCCGTCGCAGCGCGTGAAGCTCCTGATCGCAAATGAAGCCCACGCGGTCAGTCTTGAGCATCTTCGCGCACCACGCGATCACCTCGGCTGCCGGCAGGTCGCACTTTCGGAGGGCTTTCAGGACCGTACCGAAACACGCCTCGATGTCCTCGGTCATCAATCCCTCATCGCTCGATTCGACCTGGTAGCTTCCCTGATCCATCAGCTCCAGCGACAACTCCATAGCCGGTCGCAGATGGCCCAGCTCGATCAAGCGGTTCAGATTCTGTTGCACTTCACGGTATGCTTCGTCGTCGTAGCTGAAGTTGTCATTGGCGTCCCGTTCGTCGAAGGTGGTGGCGTCGGCAATCGCTTGACGGGTCATCACCAGGAGTTCTTTGGGCGGAGCCTGCAGTTCGAAGCGTGCCGCAAGCCGCCGGAGAACTGCGCGATCATCTCTGGCCAATTCCACGAGAACGTCAATCAGCTCACCTTTCGTGCGTCTGGCCAGCGCCTTGCGCAGCCGTTGCCTGGGGTCCGCTGTCTTGGGAGGTTTGACTGCTTTCTTCGAGCTGCGTTTAGACATATCCCACTGCCGTTTCCGTGTCCACGTTTCGTCTCCTCCGTTCGTCCCGGTAGCTCCAGGGCATCCACGCCGCGGGATCGGAGGAGAGTTCCGCCGCATGCTTCTGTAGCTCGGTCAGGTAATCGAAGGGATTGGCGCCGCAAAGCTGGCAGGAGTGGATCAGACTCATGAATAGATCGCCCACGCCGGCGCCCTTCTCGCTCATGAAGAACATCGCATTCTTACGGTGAAGAATCGCCCGCTTCAGAATTCGCTCGCAGATGTTATTGTCCAGCGGAGCCCCAGCCTTACGCAAGAAGAGCGTCAGCTTGTCCCAGTGCTTGAGCATATAGGTAATTGCCTCGCCGAGACCGGAGTTCGGCTCCACCAGGTGATCCTCGAGCTGCCTGATTAGCCACTCCTTGAGGTCGTCCATCAGCGGGCCGCTCTCAGCTTGGTGGAAGCGGAGGCGCTCTTCGGGCGTCAGGTCCTGGTTCTGCGCGATGGCGTCATGCTTGTAGACGTCCCTCAGGGTCAAAAGCACGTGGCGGCACTCGTCGGGGAAGTTCTCCACCACATCGACGAACTGGCGCCGGCTGTGGGACAGGCAGTTACTCAGGATGGTCTTGAACTCCTTCGGCGTATTGTGCGCAAGGGCGTCGCACATCTGGATCGGCGCACCCAGTTCCGAGGCTCTGTGGGCCAGGACCTCGTCCAAGTTTTCCCCAGCGTGCCGCCGCCCCGTGAAGAACAGCGCGATCGTGCTCCCTTCGTTGGTGGACACGATGCCCGAGGTGAACACCCCCGTGCGGGGGCGCTGTTTCCCCGTGTGCTTTGGTGCGCTCTTCGCGCGCTCGGGTGTGTCCTCGTCTTCGCCCTTGTGTTCACCCTCGGCTTCGGCAAATTTGGCTATGGCTCTGGCCGCCCGCTTGCCCATCAGTTCCAGGATCTTCATCGTGGTATCGTCATTGTACAGCACCTCCCCCTGGGCAGCCTGCCGGATCAGCTCATCATAGGCCGGCTGGATCGCCTTGGCGCTGTCGCTCACGATGTCCCACTGGGTCGAGGCTGGCAGAGGAACGCCCAGGTTTCCCTGCAGGCCTTCCAATCGATTGAAGGGTAACCCACTTCCGTACTTCAGCAGGGCGACCATGCTCGCCGACGTGGCGTCGTACTTCTGGGAGCCCACGTCCTCGGGTGCTTGGGCGGTGAAGACCTCCTGGCAGAGGTTGCAGCGCAGCTTCTGCAGCTGATAGACCCTGGCGTGGAGCGTCGTGCGCGAAGGGGGCGGACGCTGCGGCCCCAGAGGATTCGACATCCGCGCCGGCGGCCGCTCAATGTGGCCCGCACGATGCAACGCCAGCAACAAGCCGCGACAGACCATGTCCCGCAGAACGCCGTTGGGCTGGACCCAGTTCCAGGCCTCGCACAGCTTCAGGGACAGTGCCCGCCGCGTGGCGGTTGGATGCGCGCTGATGAGGTCACCAATGA
>JAAEQG010000443.1 GCA_024231775.1 bacterium | reverse complement strand
GCGGCTTCGGTGAGAAGCCCATCAGTGTCGCCGCTCCGCATAAGCTCGGTCTTCCTGCGAATCAGACGGAGCAGATCGTGATGCAGGCTGGTCAGCCGATCCAGGACGACGAGCAGCTCCGATACACGCTGGTCTGGTTTATCCATAGTCATCTCAGACTCTCGTTGGTACGGCCCAGGTCGACCATGGCTTCGGGGCGTGCCCGTAGCCGCCCCAGCCATGCGCTCGCCGAGGTCTCTGCCGCAGACTCGACGGCTAGGTTCGGCTGATCGTGGTTCTTCCCGTCGGCGTCGGGGCGGGATTCAGCAAGGTTGAGTTGCTGGCGGGCAAGGTGTTTGAAGATGGTGTCGGTCAGATCATTGCGGCTGGCCAAGCCCGCTCGGCTGGCCAACTCGGCGTCGAGTTGTGAGGCGAAGACCTCTTCGGCACGGCCTCCATGGCCGATTGATCCGCGCAGGGGGCTCTCCCGCATGGTCTTGAGCAGCGTTCCGAAGAACACCGAACCGACCACCTGGCCAGTGACCTCGCGCAATTGAGCCAAGCGCGGGTCTTGCTGCACATCCACTTTGTCAAGCGCGGTCACCGACGACACCATCCTCACTCCTCAAACACCCGTCCCCCCGCAACGCCCCGTCACCTCTTGCTCAATCCCTCTTCCCTCTTCCCTCCTACCTCTTGCCTCTTGCCTCTTGCCTTCTTCCTACTCCCTTACCCCTCGCGCATTAGCTTCGCATGTAGCTTTCCCTGGCGATGGATCTCTTCCAGAATGTCGATGCGGTCATCGATGGGCACGTTGAGGTGGTTAAGCGCGTCGAGCAGATCGGCGACGTTGCCTCCACCCGCCTTGACCGGGTCCACCGCCACAAACTGTCGTGTCGCGATCACCGGGACGACATCCGGGTTACCCAGGTCAGCCGCCGCCACCGTAATAGTCAGTCCACGCTTGGAGACCACCACCGGCGAAATCTTGGCATCACCGCTTACGACGATCGTGCCCGTCGTGCGATTGATAATCACCCGGGCTTCGCTCGACGGGACCAGCAGGCGGGTCATCTCGATGTCGCTGATCCAGCGGGCGGGGTCTCGTCCCTCGGGAAGCAGGGCGATGACGTTCTTCGGATCCACCGCCACCGCCACGCGAGTGACCTCAGCCACGTCCGCCAGGTCGGACGTCACCACATTGGCGATCTCCGACGCCAGCGCCCAACTGGCGTGCTCGTCCTCGATGACCAGGGTGACGTACTTCTGGTCCGGTTGGATCCAGTCGTTGCTGTAGGGAAGCTCTCGCCCGTGGGCGTAGTAGCCCATGAGCACGTCCTCCTCCAGGGTTGCTCCGGAGTGAACCACGCCGCTGGTGGCGGACCGCGGATCGGAGAGTTCGATCCGCCCACCAGCCACCGCGTAGACCGGGCTTTGAACGCTGGGGTCGTGGAAGAGCAGCGGAGTCGGCAGTAGCCGTCCGCCGGCCAGGCTCTTGGCCGCCCCGAAGGTTGATACGTGAACGTCGATGCGGTCGCCTTCCCGGCCTCCGGTCTCGGGCGTGGCCGCATCGACGAAGACGATAGCGACGTTCTTGGTGTCCTTGAGTTCTTCGAGGCTCTGGATGGGGTTGGCGTAGCTCTTCAACGCCTCTGCCAGGGGG
>JAAEQG010000442.1 GCA_024231775.1 bacterium | reverse complement strand
GTGTGGTGTCACATAAGGCGAGCGTCCAGGTTCCGTTCGAGTCCTGGCCCCGGAAAACGCGCATCGGGTCGGCGGGGCGGGTCTCGCGGTCAAAGTGGGGTTCGGTGCTCTGGATGTCTGCATCCACATCGTCATTGCCCCTGAATTCGTGCAGCCCGCTCGTCGCCGCGTCGTACAGCAGCACGTCATAGTTCTGAGCGTCGGGGGGCGCGCCTGCCTTGGGGCCGAGCACCCGCACAGACGTGCCCGTGGGAGAGGTCAACGTGGCCGATATATCGTTCCGGCGGGCGTGCGCGGCGTTGAATCCCAGGCGCACCTCGCCCACCACAAAGCTGTCGGCGACGATAAAGGTGCGCGTGATCTCCCCGCCGCCGCAGACGGTAGTACTGATGATGGGGCTGGCCTGGGCATCGGTATACACCTGTGAGGCGGCGCCCGTCGCTTGCACGTTGGCAGAGCCGCACTCTTCGTCACCGTTCACATTGCTCAAGCAGACCTCCACGCCAGAGATTGCCCGGTTGTCGGTGATCGTGCCGTTAAAGGTCAGAGAAGTATCATTGAGCACAGTCTCACTGTAGGCTTGGGTGGTCTCGGTGCTAAAGGTGATGCTGGGCGGCATGGTGTCCACGATAAAGGTGCGCCAGTTCGTCCACACGCTCGATTGCCCATAGCTGTCGCTGGCCCGGATGCGCAGGTTAAAGCTGTCACCGTCGTTGGCGCTGCCGGTATCCCATACGCACGACCAGCGGCCATCAGCCGGAGAGGGATCCGGGCAAGAGGTCGTGTTGACGGGGGATTCTACGCCCAGGGTGAGGGTGTGCACGCCGGATTCGTCGTAGGCATAGCCGCGCAGGGTGTTGTTCCCGGCGCTGACGAAAAGTTCCGGCTGTTGGACGTCAAAGAACTCGGGAGGATCGCCGTCCACCCGGTGGTCGGCCCAGGCCCAGTCCAGCGGATGTGCAGAAGCGTCGTATACAAAGGCGTCGAGCACGGCCCAGTCGAGATACTGCTCGCATGTGATGACGCTGCCCGCCGAGAGGCACGGCGTGTAATGATCCGTTCGCGCCGCTTCCAGGTCAATTTGTCCCTGGAAGGTCACCGTACCTTGCTCGCCCGGCGCGATGTCGCCCAGGGAAAGCACCTGTGTGACGTTGCCGCCAAAGCGCAGTGCGTATAGTCCGGTCACGAGTGCGTTGACCTCCGGGGCGGTATCCGTGCCCCGGTTGATATAGTGGAGCGTGTAGGTGATGGCGTCGCCATCCCCTACCGGTGGATGGTTCACGTCCATGAACGTAAAGCTCTCGCTCAAG
>JAAEQG010000441.1 GCA_024231775.1 bacterium | reverse complement strand
CTGAATCGCCATACCACATTGTGAAATTCGAGATGGATGCGCCGACTCTGGTGATCCCCCGGGAGCGTTTGTGCGAGGTCGATGCATTTGTGAGCGAGAACTACGGAATCCGCCAGCTCTCGAATATCCTCCCGTAGGGTTTCCCCACGAAGGACTCCATCCTGGCGGAGCCGTGAAGTCGGGTTGGGTCTTCTATCGGATTCCCACGATCTTGTGGCCCTGCAGGCTCAGTCGCCAGAGGGGCTGCTGCAGGCAATACGCCACGGTCGCTTCCCTGTTCTTCCTGCTCGCGAGGAGGTCCGGCGTGTCTACTGGCTGCAGACAGAAGTGTTGGAAATCCAGATCCTCGAACTGCTGGGGGGAGGCGTTGCGCTGCGGATAGAGGAGTTTGAGCTCATCCCCCGATTTCTGCAAGAACGTGGCGTCTTCTTTGGGGCTGACGGTGAGCCAGTCGATACCGGGTGGGGCTTCAATGGTCCCGTTAGTCTCGACGGCGATTAGGCAGCCACGATCATGGAGCGCATCGAGCAACGGCGCGTCCAACTGCAGAAGCGGTTCACCCCCGGTGCAGACCACGAACGGTTTGACTCGCGGTGCGGCGCCGTCCGGCCAGAGGGTCGCGACCTTCGCGGCCAGATGCTCGGCGGTCTCGTAGACGCCCCCGTCAGACCCATCGGTGCCTTCGAAGTCCGTGTCGCAGAAGTCGCAGCTCAGATTGCATCCGGCGAACCGACAGAAGACAGCCGGCCGGCCCGTATGGAAGCCTTCACCCTGAAGGGAGTAGAAGATCTCTTTGACGGTGTAACTCATAGGGGCTCACCCTCGGTACTTCGTTGGGTCGGGTACGGCGGCCTCTTCAAAGCCCTTCCGGCGCAGGACGCACGAATCGCAGCGCCCACAGGCCAGGCCTT